>SKLM01000062.1 GCA_007123205.1 Thermoflexales bacterium | reverse complement strand
TGCACCTGACACCGGCATGCGGCTGCGGATCGCCCACCAACTGGTGATCGATAACTGGTCGAAGACAGGAGTACGAGAGGGCACAGTACATCTGACCGAGGGCTATCCGACCGCCTTCGTACTTGAATGGTTCTTCGACCATCAATCAGACGAAAGACCGGTGTTGCAGCTCTGGTGGATGCCGCCCGGCGGGCGCGAGGAGCCGGTTCCGGCGTCGGCGTACCTTCCGTCATCCCAACGGCTCCGGTTACCCGTGCTGAGTCCGGCCTTGGTCGTGTCCGGGTGCGAGCAATCCCTTGTCGATATGCGCCTGCCTGACGGCGGCTTGAAACCAGCAGTCGGCGTTCACAACGTACAGGTGTTCCGGGCGACCCGCGGTAGACCGGACCTGGCCGACGGGGACGGTTTCACCTATGCCCATCAGCACGACCTGGGCGTATGGAAGGGAAGGCTATATGCCGTCTGGGGTATGACGCCCAGGGACGAGGACCTCCCGCCCTACAAGGTGGTCTATGCCACTTCGGCGGACGGCTTCCACTGGTCTGCGCCAGGGGAGCTATTCCCGCGAGGAGTGGGCTGGCCCCAGCGGTTCTACTTTTACCTGGCGACCAACGGCCGGATGCTGGCGTTGGCGGGATCGCATGAGGCGAAAGAATGGTGGAGGTCGGTGTGCCTCGTCCGGGAGATTGGACCGCAGCATCAGCTCGGCACCGTTCACACCCTCATCGACGCAGACCCGTCCATCACGAATCTTCCTCCCTCCTTCGAGATGGCGGCGGACGCTGGGTTTGTGGCCGCCTGCCGCGAAGCGGTGGAAGACAACCTCCTGCTGGAGCAGCAGGACCTGGGTTGTCTTCTCGGCGACCGCCGTATGAAGTGGCATCTCGATCCACCGCAGGTCGATGACTTCCCGTTTGGCAAGGCACTCTGCTTCTTCCAGCGCCGGGATGGGGTGTTGGTCGGCCTGTGCAAAATGGGCTTTGTCACCCTGTCTGCGGATGGGGGTAAGACGTGGTCTGAGCCTGTCGTTCCGCCGACCCTGGTGGCGAACTCAGGCAAGGTCTGGGGACAGCGCACGAGCGACGGACGCTATGCTATCAGTTACAACCCGGATCGCAGACAGCGGTTTCCCCTGGTCCTCGCGCATAGCGACGACGGACGCGAATTTGACGGTATGCGGTTCATCCATGGCGAACTCCCGCGTCAGCGTTACGAGGGGGGGTGGAAGAATCTCGGGCCGCAGTACGTACGTGGACTGGCGGAGTGGGCTGACGACGGGACCTTCGCAGACCGCCACGCTATCTGGCTGATCTACAGCGTCAACAAGGAAGACATCTGGGTTTCCCGCGTGCCGCTGCCGGTGAAGACCGACGAGACGGTGTACCCGTCTGATGACTTCCGGGACTTCAGGCCGGGCGTCGCAGTTCCTGGCTGGAATCTGTACAGCCCACGTTGGGCGCCGGCAGCGGTTGTGGAAGCCGACGGCCATCGTTTCCTGGAACTACGCGATGGCGATCCGTACGACTACGCCCGGGCTGTACGCGTGTTCCCCGAATCGGCAACGGTCGGGGTCGAATTGTGCATGACACCGCTCCAGACCGACTCCCGGCTGGAGATCGAGCTTCTCGACGCACGGGGTCGGTGTCCGGTGCGGGTCGCACTGACCGAGAATGGTCTGATGCAAGTGTCGGATGGCCATGTCCAACGTGTTGTCGGGGAGTACATCGCTGGCGAGGAGTTGTTCCTCGCCATCGCTGCCGATCTGACGGACGACTCCTATACGGTGCGTGTGAACAACGAGCCGGCAAGTAGACTGGCGGTTGCGGAAGCGGGCTGCAAGGCCTTGCATCGCCTTTCCCTGCGGACCGGCGCCTGGAGGGGCCTCGAAGATGGGGGAGCGGTCGAGCCAACGACCGATGTGCCCGAAACCCAGACTGCTTCGTTCCGTGTGTTCCGAGTGGCTTTCGAGAGATCGGTTTGAGGAGCGTTGATAGGGGCCGAACCGATCGTCTCGGACAGGACGGTCTCTTCCAGCCAGTCCTGGATCTGGTGGAGTGGACAGAGGCGCTGGACGCGCACTACTAACCACCCGCTGTTCGAGCGGGTTCGATCAGGGCGCCCCCCAGGGCGGGCAACGCGCCGATGATGCTCTGCGCGGAGAAGAGCGGCTTCAAGAAGATCGCAGACGCGCTGCACCGCGCCAGGCCCCGGTTCGTGGTGACCCATGGAACGGCCTGAATTCACTCGTTGTCGGGAGAGTTGTTTGGCCCGAGACGACGGCGAGGGCCATTACAGAGGCCGTGCAGGACCTCGACACCGTCGTGGGCCCGGAGACAACCGAGCCAGAGCAGGACTCTGCGCTAGAGTTACTAGATGCTCCCCGTTTCGAGTATATTCAGTCCGGGGGTGACTCTTAGTCCTTTCACAGCGGCTGCTTCGACACGGTCTGCGTGTCACAGATGGTCCATCACCTTCCTCCGGACTTCAGGAAGGAGATACTGGTCGGTCTGGAGCGAATGCTCAAGGCTGGGAGGTACCTTCTTGTTCGTTGGAGGGCATCGTGAACGGCAGTGTGGTGCCGGGAAGACGAAGATCACGCCCCACTGGTTAAGGGCGGAGATGATGCAGGCTGCGGCGCCCCCGGGCTAGATGGACGGGACAGTGGCCCAGATGCTGGTCTTGCATCATCTACCGACAGGGGAATCATCGTGCCCGCTATGCTACCGGCATTGTCGGGTTCGTGCGTTTGTGTTATAATGGTCACCAGATAAGCGTGTCGCCCAATGGCGCACGCTTTGTTACACGGCCTTCGGTCTCTGCAGAGCCGGTTAGGCTCCAGGTGCGATCTCAAGCGAGCGAACGTTGACTCACGCTTGATGCGAGAATTCACACGAGTGCGTCCGGGCACAGAGCTTCGAGTCTGCCCAGGGCGCTAGGGGATTCTGGCGGGACATTCCGCGACCTCCTCGACGGGAGGTCTGATCTGAGAATTCGTCTCAGCTCAAATCGTTGACGTTCCTGATTCGGACTTGGTTCGGCCGAGGCCACGCTATGGTTGTCGGCTAGCCGAGTTCTTTTGTTGTGTGATGAAGATGGTTATCGAGAGAAAGCAGGAAGGGGAAGCCGCAAAGCTTCGGCGGGAACTGGAGGAGTTGCGAGAGCAGATCGCTGCTTTGAAGACCTCCGTCGAGGAGAAGCCGGACTATGGGATGGGCGAGGCCGACCCGTTTATCACGCGTTGGGAGCTGGACCAGGCGATGTTGGGCGACCTTGAGGAGCGCGCGGTCAGCCTTGAGCGGCAGTTGCGGCGGATCAGCCGCGGCACGTACGGCATCTGCGAGGTCTGTAGCAAGCCGATCGATCCCGACCGACTGGCAGTCCTGCCGGATACTAACCTGTGCATCGACTGCGCGCGGTCTGGTGGTGTCTGACCTCGTCAGTCATCAGGGTAAGGGGGCGTGAGAAGGGCGAATTCTAGTCTTGGAAGGGGGTGAATAGACATTGACGAAGGTTGAACTGCGACCGGGAGAGTCTCAGAGGAGTCTGCTCAAGCGATTTCGGAAGAAGGTTGCTCGTTCGCGGATTCTGAGCACGGTGAAGAAGAAGCGCTACTACATTCCGGACAGCGAGAAGAAGCGCATCGCTCAACGGAAGGCGATTCGACGTGAGAAGAAACGGCGTCAGCAAGAAGAAGAGAAATTCGGGTACTAGGTCCATGGATCGACGGGGCACCGAGATGCAGAAGCAGTTGTCGGCGTTGATTGAGACGGACTATGATTACCGGCTTCCCAGGCAGGGGGAGATTCGTGAGGCTGAGATCCTGTTCGTCGGTAAGGACGAGGTGATCGTCGACCTTGGTGTGAAGCGGGATGGCGTTGTGCCGCGAGACGATCTGCAGCTGCTGGACAAGGGCTATCGCGAAAGCCTTCGATCCGGCGATTGCGTGCCCGTGCAGATACAGGATACCCGTGGGAGCGGCGACGGCATCGTCGTCTCCATCAACCAGGGTCTGGCCCAGCAAGATTGGCTTCGAGCGGAGGAGCTCCTGGACAGCGGGGAAGTCTGCGAAGCTGAGGTGACCGAGGTCAACAGCGGGGGTCTGCTGGTCTCCTTTGGGAGGGTGCGCGGGTTCGTGCCGAACTCACATCTGTCCTCGATTCCGCCAGGGTTGCGCGGGCCGAGTCTTCTGGAGGCCAAGACCGGCTTGGTAGGCGGCACGCTGACGCTTGCGATCCTGGAGGTGGAACAACGCCGTCGCCGCCTCATCCTTTCGGAGCGTGCTGCGAATCGGTGGCGCCGGCAAGAGCTGTTCGATACGCTTGAGGAAGGTCACGTGCGGGTCGGAGTTGTCCGCAACCTGGTCGACTATGGAGCGTTTGTCGATCTCGGTGGTGTGGATGGCCTCGTCCACATCTCCGAGTTGGACTGGACCCATGTCGATCATCCCAAAGATGTGTTCAGTGTCGGTGATGAGGTGCAGGTCAAGGTCCTGAGTGTGGATAGCGAGCGAGGACGTATCGAGCTGAGCCGGAAGAGTCTGTTGCCAGACCCGTGGTTTACGGTGGTCGAGGAGCTTGAGGTGGATCAGGTCGTCGATGGCCGGGTGACGAACGTGGTTACCTTTGGTGCGTTCGTGGACGTAGGGCAGGGCGTGGAGGGTCTGGTCCACGTATCCGAGATGTCCGATGGAGAGGCCACTTGCGCTGGGTTGGGTCGTCGAACACCGATCCGGGTGCGGATTCTCAACGTGGATCATGCCAGGCGGCGTCTTGCGCTGAGTATGCGCGATGTGCCTGGCGGCGTGACATCGAACCAGGAGTCGATGGACGGGCCGCTGCCATAGCGTCTTTGGTACCGGTGTAGGGCATCTATGCAGGGAGAGTTACAGGTCGAGGTGTGCCAGCGTTGTGGGCGTGGGTTCGTGCTGACTCATACCTACCGCGGTTATCTGGAGAGATGGGGCAGGCCGGTCATTGTGCCAGTTCTGTGTCCAACCTGTTTCCTGCAAGCAGGGCCGCTGCCCAGGAAGCGGGGAGAGGTGAAGTGGTTCAGCCCGCGGAAGCGGTACGGGTTCATCGCCGTGGGAGCGGATGAGGATGTGTTCTTTCACGAGGAACAGCTCCTTGGGAAGGCCGAGGTTGCGCCCCGGGCCGGGCAGCACGTCCGTTTCCACGTGCGGCAGTCGTCGAAGGGCCCGGAGGCGCTTAACGTGGAGATTACGAAGTAGACATGGTCTCCTACCGAGTGAAACTACGTGAGATACGCTTAGCAGCGGACGGAACCGATGACGTGGCTCTGTTCGATGTTGAGCGAGAGGAAGATGGAGCCAGGTGGATCGTTCCCGCTTACCTGTCCCCGCTCTTCCGAGTGGTGCAGATGTCGGCGCCCGTTTCGGCCGACAGGCGCCGGGATATGGTCGGCGGGCTGGGGGCTCGTGCCATCCGGGACCGGTTGAGCCAGGGAGTCGATCCCTCATCGATGGAGTCGGTGCTGTTTACGTTGGACTACCCGGGGGCTCCCGGCGATCCGCAGCCAGTCTTCCCCTATGAGGATCTAGCCGTTGACGTAGAGGAGCATTCGAGCGAGTAGGATCGAAGTGATAAAAGGAGTAGAAGCAACGTGTCTGATCGAGTAACAGGGAATATCAAGTGGTTCGATCATCAGAAGCGGTACGGTTTCATCAGACGAGACGATGGGAAGCCCGACGTGTTCGTACACATGAACGACTTCCACGACCGAATGGATGCCTATTGGCTCAGGCGTGGCGACACCGTTGAGTTTGGTGTCGATCAGGCCGACAAGGGGCCTCGTGCGCAAGGGGTGGTCGTCGTCCATACGTAGGCGCTGAGTGGTGGCAACGACGATCCAGTGGTTGGCGCCTTGAATCGTGCTGGCTTCTAGAACCGAATACGCAGGTCTCGGCCTGGCCCAGAGATGACCGACGCCGGCGTGCGACGTCCTGACAAGGTGCGGCGATGCTGGGCAAAAAGGGCGGTCCGGAGCGAGCAGCGTCGGCTCAGCGCCGAGGAATTGCCGCGAGAAGCGACGAAGATCTCGCACTGGGATAGCCAATGGATCAGGGTCTTGGGATGAACACCCATGGTCCCCGGACGGGGGCCGGGATGGGCGACCGACCTTGGTGTCCTTAGGGGTCTGGGCAGCGCAGCGGTTGCAGCCGTGGAGGATCTCGCTGACGATGGGTAGGCGCCCACGAGTGGGCGTTCCTCGACGGTTGAGGAAGCGTTGATCACTCATAGCAGGTTGTCGTGCTAAGGTGAGGTATGCCGGATGGAGCACATATCGTCTCGCAGCCCTCCGCCGAAGAGAGGAACTGGAAAAAGAGCAGGACAGGGGAGGAAGGGAGATGTTCAGTACCGGTGATGCGATTGTCCATCCTACCCGCGGTGTTGGCGTGGTGGTCGACATACAGGAACGAGAGTGGCAGGGTAGCAACAGCCAGTACTACCAGATTGAACTACTTGGGCGTGAACCGAGCCTGCAGCTGATGGTCCCGATTCAGGAGGCAGACGAGTTGGGAATTCGCCGGGCGATTCAGAAGTGCGAGGTAGAGCGAGTTTGGCGCGTGCTCCTTTCTGAGCCGGAGGATCTGCCGGGAAACCACAAGACACGGCACGCACTTCTTACGGATAGGCTCCATACTGGAGACGTGTTTCAGATCGCCGAGGTGCTGAGGGATCTGACTTGGCGGCAGCAGGTGCAAGATCACCTGACCACGCGGGGTAGGCGCATCCACAAAGAGGCTCTGACGTTTCTCGCTGGCGAGATCGCTGCAGCGGAGGGGATCGATGTAGCTGAAGCCGTGGCTCTGATCACGGAGAAGCTGAAGATGATTCTCTCGCCCTAGACATCATCTGTGTGACGCGGACATCAAGACCTGCTGAGAGCCGGCAGCGGGTCTTTTTGGTTGTGAGAGTCGATGTAAGAAAGACGTAAGAGCCGGTCAATCACCCCCCTGCATCGGCTTGGAGTCTTGACATCCTGGAAGCGTATGGTATGATTCTCCTGTCTTGGCACTCTCACCTGTGGAGTGCTAACACCCGTGGCCGAGTCGACTATCATACGAAGCGCAGGAGGCAAAAAGATGAGCGTTAACATCAAGCCGTTGGGGTCTCGAGTGGTCGTGGCACCGATCGAGAAGGACGTTGAGACCTTCGCCGGGGGCGAGCTGGTATTACCCGATACCGCCAAAGAGAAACCTCAGCAGGGAGAGGTGTTGGCTGTCGGACCCGGCGATCGAGATGAGAAGGGGAAACACATCCCGCTGGACGTAGAGGTGGGCGACACCGTGGTGTTCGCCAAGTATGCTGGCACAGGCTATAAAACCGAAGAGGGCAAGGAAATTCTCATCCTGAAAGAGAGTGACATCCTCGCCAAGGTTGCGTAACTTGCAGGTACGGCAAGACCTAGAGTTTTTGAGGAGGAATCAAGATGGCAAAGCAGTTAGTTTTTGGTGAAGAAGCCCGACGCGCGCTCAAGAGCGGGATCGACACGCTGGCGAACGCCGTGGTGACCACGCTGGGTCCCAAGGGGCGTAACGTGGCTCTGGACAAGCAGTGGGGGGCTCCCACCATCACCCATGACGGTGTGACGGTGGCGAAGGAAATCGAGCTCAAGAAGCCTTTTGAGAACATGGGTGCTCAGTTGCTGAAGGAAGCGGCAACCAAGACCAACGACATCGCCGGTGATGGAACCACGACTGCGACGCTTCTGGCCCACACGATCATCACCCAGGGTATGAAGAACGTGGCCGCTGGTGCCAACCCCATGCTGCTCAAGCGTGGTATTCTGGCTGGATCGAATGCTGTTGCGGAGGCCGTTGATGCGCAATCGATTGCGTTGACAACCAAAGAGTCGATTGCCAACGTTGCGGCTATCTCGGCCCAGGACCGCGAGATTGGCGAGGTGATTGCCGAGGTGATGGACCGGGTTGGCAAGGATGGCGTCATCACGGTGGAGGAGTCGCGAGGCCTCGAGTTCGAGATCGAGTACGTCGAGGGGATGCAGTTCGATCGTGGTTATCTATCCCCCTACTTCATCTCAGACCAGGAGACCATGGAGGCGGTGATTGACGAGCCCTACATCCTGATCCACGACAGCAAGATCTCGGCGGCGCAGGATCTCGTCCCCATCCTCGAGAAGCTGGTGCAGAAGGGGAACCGTGACCTGCTGGTGGTTGCCGAGGACGTGGATGGCGAAGCGCTGGCCACACTGGTGTTGAACAAGCTGCGCGGGATGCTCAATTGCTTGGCTGTGAAGGCACCCGGGTTCGGCGATCGACGAAAGGCGATGTTGCAGGATCTCGCTGTTGTCACCGGTGGTCACGTGATCACCGAGGAAGAGGGACGCACCCTCGATAGCACCACCATTGAGGACCTGGGTCGAGCGGAGAAGATCGTCTCCACCAAGGATGAGACGACCGTTATCGGCGGCAATGGTTCCGACGAGGATATTAGGGGGCGTATGGAGCAGATCAAGGTCGAGATCGAGAAGTCGACCTCGGACTATGATCGTGAGAAGCTCCAGGAGCGTCTGGCGAAGCTGGCCGGCGGTGTCGCCATCATTCGTGTGGGCGCAGCGACGGAGACCGAGCTGAAGGAAAAGAAGCACCGCGTTGAGGATGCGCTCTCGGCAACTCGTGCGGCTGTTGAGGAGGGCATCGTGCCGGGCGGCGGCGTGGCGCTGATCAATGCCATCTCCGCTCTTGACGATGTCGAGATGGCCTTCGCGGATGAGCAGACTGGTGCCGGGATCCTGCGGAAGGCGCTGGAGATGCCTCTGCGGAAGATCGCGGAGAATGCCGGTGAGGACGGCGCGGTGATTCTTGATGCTGTGCGGCGGATGCAGAAAGCGGAAGGGAACGACCGCATCGGCTACGACGTCCTGGAAGGCGACTTCGTGGACATGGTTGAGCGCGGGATCATCGATCCGGCGAAGGTGACGAAGGGGGCCCTGCTAAACGCTGCTTCTATCGCGGCAATGGTCCTCTCCACCGAAGCTCTGATCAGTGATCTGCCGGAGAAGGACGAAGAAGGCGCGGGTATGCCGGGCGGCGGCATGGGCGGTATGGGCGGCATGGGCGGCATGCCACCTATGTAGGTCGCTAGGTCGCCAATAGGTGACTAAGGAGAAGCCAGGCGCCGACGCGCCTGGCTTTTTCGTTTCGATATGGAGAGCAGACGGCTTCCGCCTGCTCCGGGTCAATCCTGGTATTGTGCGTAGAAGCAGAGCATCACACCGCCATAGGAGCGCTGATCGAACATGCCCAGGTGCTCCAGTTCCTGATCCTCGTACTCCACTGGGTCTATCTGGACGATAACCCAGCCATCGGGCGCCAGCCACCCGGGACTCTCGTCAATCAGCCTGAGGGTCTTGACCCACAGACCTCTATACTGTGGGGGGGCTACGTAGACGAAATCGAAGGGATCCGGTTCCCTCAACAGGAATTTGAAGACGTCCGCACCCACGACGTGAGCGTTCTCATCCAGGCCCGTGTGTTCCAGATTGGCGCGAATCGTGCGCAGGGCGGGCTCGGCGACCTCCACAAAGACAGCCTCCCGGGCTCCTCGACTCAGTGCCTCAATGCCGACCTGGCCCGTTCCGGCGAATAGATCCAGGAAGCGGCAGCTGATCACCCAGTTCCCGATAATGCTAAATAGCGCGGACTTGGCCCGGTCTGTGATGGGACGGGTGATGTCACCCGGGACCGATTTGAGAGTGCGTCCCTTTGCCTTGCCTGTAATCACTCGCACGAGTTCTCCTTTTGGCCGACAGAGTTACCCATGACTATACAGCCAAGTCGAGTAGTGGACAAGTGGATCTCCCTGCTCACGCGGTCTGAAGCTGTTTTCGTTGACAAACTGAGGGATCGCACTATACTACGGGTAGTTCAGCTCCTCAGACGACAGTGTCTAGACAGCCTCCCAATGACCGGTCTGATCAGCAGCTTCGGGGGGCAGCGCCCCCCCAGGTATCGGTGACGGGTTACGCCCGCCCAGGTTTGCGGCACCTGTTATGGCAGTAGAGACAACGAAGGAGATCGTCAGTCTATCAGACGTCCTGGAGCGCGTCTCGCCCTCTGACCGGGATAACGGTGCCAGGGCGCTCGTTGGACGAGCCTATGCTGTTGCCAAAGACGCCCACGCGGGGCAGACTCGTGACTCTGGCCTCCCGTATATCCAGCATCCGCTGGCGGTAGCTCTTCTGTTGGCCGACATCGGGATGGGCCCCGATACCATCGCGGCTGGCTTGCTCCACGACGTCGTGGAGGATGCGGGAGTCAGCCTGGAGGAGCTGGCTCAAGCATTTAATGATGATGTCGCATTGCTGGTGGACGGCGTGACAAAGCTGGAGCAGATGGAGAAGGAGCAAGTTGACGACCGGTTCACCCAGGAGGCGAAGAAACGGTCGGCCCATCAGGAGGCTGAGACCTTACGGAAGATGTTCATCGCCATGGCCCAGGACATCCGGGTGGTGATCATCAAACTGGCCGACCGGCTGCACAATATGCGGACCCTTGACCCTCTCGATGAGGAGCGCCAGACTGCTTTCGCCCGGGAGACCCAGGAGATTTTCGCCCCGTTGGCCAGCAGCCTCGGCATATGGCAGTGGAAGTGGGAACTGGAGGATCATAGCTTCCGCTATCTGGATCCAGAGACCTACGAGCGTATGAAGGACCTGATCGCAGAACGCCGTCCCGACCGTGAGGCCAGCATTGCGCGATACGCTACCATCCTGCGCGAGAAGGTGGCTGAAGAGGGATTGAACGCCCAGATCAAAGGGCGACCCAAGCATATGTACAGCATCTACCGCAAGATGCGGCGCAAGGATGTCCCCTTCGAGCAGGTGTATGATGTCCGCGGGATCCGTGTGATCACTGAGAACGAGACCGACTGCTACCGTATCCTGGGTCTGGTACACAGCCTCTGGAAACCGATCCCGGGTGAGTTCGACGACTACATAGCGACGCCCAAAGAGAACGGGTACCAGAGCCTCCACACAGCGGTGATCGCCGACGATGGGAAGACGCTGGAAGTGCAGATCCGGACGGCCGAGATGGACCGTATGGCGGAGTATGGCGTGGCGGCTCATTGGCGTTATAAGGAGAGCGGCAGACCAGACACTTCGTTCGATACCAAGATCGCCTGGATGCGATCGCTGGTCGAGTGGCAGCGAGAGTTGACGGATGCCAACGAGTTCGTGGATGCGATGAAGACCGACATCTTCCAGGATCGCGTCTACACCTTCACCCCGGCCGGCGACATCATCGATCTTCCAGCTGGATCCACGCCCATTGACTTCGCATACCACATTCACACAGAAGTTGGGCACCGCTGTCGCGGGGCAAAAGTCAACGAGAAGTGGGTGGGACTTAACTACCGGTTGAAGACCGGCGACCGCGTGCAGATCATAACCGCCAAGAAGGCTTCACCGAGTCGTGATTGGCTCAATCCGGCCCTCGGGTTCGTTGTCACATCCAGGGCTCGCTCGAAGATTCGGCGATGGTTCCGGCGCCAGAACCGGGAGAAGAACATCCTACAGGGGCGTGACTTCGTCGAGAGAGAGCTGAAGCATCTGGGGATGGAGCATCTGGCGCACGAGCGTGTGGCTGAGCTGTTTGACTACGAAAAACTTAGCGATTTTCACGCGGCCGTCGGCTTCGGCGACATCAACAGTCAGCAGATCGCGAGCAAGATCGCTGAGTTGAGCCCGGAAGAGGAGGAGGAGCTGCTGCCGGTTGAGCTCCCGCCGCTTCCCGAATCCGTTGAGGGGATTCAGGTACAGGGTACCGGGGGCCTGATGACCCGGCTGGCACGATGCTGTAGACCTCTGCCGGGAGAGGATGTCATCGGGTACGTGACGCGGGGCAGAGGAGTCACTGTTCACCGGCGGCACTGTCCCAACGTCCTGCGTGTCGACGACAGAGAGCGGCTCATCGAGGTTGACTGGGGCTCTGAGGTGCGGACGGTACCCGTGGTCGTCTACATCGAAGCCTACGATCGCACGGGGCTGCTGCACGAAATGAGCGGTCTCATCAGCGAAGAGAGGATCAACATGGCGGCCCTCAACGTGAGTCGGGAGAAGAACATCGTGAGGCACTACATCACGCTGGAGATCGGCGATATCGCCCAACTCAGCCGCATCCTCACAAAGATCGAGAGCCTGCCCAACGTAATCGAGGCTAAGCGGCACACGGGCTGATCGAGAGAAAACCCCCAGGGACCGATGGAGATCCCTGGGGGATAGTGTGTTCTGGGCGCACGCGGCGCGGGGCTACGGCTCCGTTGGCACGCGGTCTCGGATGACCTTGCGCTCGACAAGCGTCTCCTGTGCCTGAAGCCACGACTGGAATGCTTCTGCCGCCATCTGCTCTCGGACCGAGTCCGCCAGCGGATGCACCTCACGGCCGGTCAAGGTTAAGATGACATACGGGTCGTCTTGTTCGCCCATAGGAACGGGCTCTGTGTAGCCACCAACCTCGAGGGCCAGGACCAGCTCCGCCATCTCGTGCCCCAACTGGTCCACCAGCATATCGATCGGCATCCAGTCCAGCTCGCTCCCATAGCCCAGCTCCTCATCGTCGGCCTCAACTTCCTCGACCAGGACGTCGAAGTCCTCCCCTTCGTCCAGACGTTCGACCACCTGCTCGGCTCGCTCCTCGCTGGATACGAGCAGAAGTCTAAGCTTGAGCTGCTCCGCCTCGGTAGGAAGCTCTCCTTTCATCGCTTCTTGCAGCGCTTCCACAAGCAGGGACGCCTCGATCCACGATCGATACTGCTGTTCGGAGACACCGAGGGGTTGCAGTCCCTCTCGCATGTGCCGATCGTACAGCTCGTTGAACTCGGTTTCGGTCATCGGCGCTGGCGCGGGCACAGGTTCTTCCGTCGTTATCGACTCAGTCTCCGTGACTGGCGCTGATTCATCTAGCGCCGAAGCAGCCTCCGGATCATAGCCAAAGCCTTCATGGATGGCATCCTGCACCTGGTCCTCTGTCACCTCGATGCCGCGCCGCTCGGCTTCCAGCTGTGCCAACTTCTCCTGGATCATCTGCTCGATTACCTGCTGCCCGATAGTCTCAGCGTTCTCGGGAGCGAGCCAGGACTCGAGCTCGCCGATCTGCCCTTCAAGGTACTCCGCGAAGCCTTGGGTGCCCTCCTCGGATTCCTGCCTCATCATAGCTTGGTACTGCTGGTAGAGATAGAGGAGCTGGTTCTGAAGCTGCAGGCGGCGATATTTGACGCGGGCTTGGAACTCCGAAGTGGTGATGGTATTGCCATCGACGATAGCTACCGGCTGCCGCGGCTCGAGAATCGACTGGGCGACGACACCGTAGCCCAAAACCCCTATCGTGAGAATCCCCACGATGCTCAAGCCCCACAGAAGAAGCCTCTGCATGTGCCGCTCTTTTTCCAGCCGTGACCGCTGTTTGCGGGTCAACTGCTCCTGTGGTGCCCGTCTGACCTTCTTAGTCATCCTCTTGACCTTTCCATCCGAACACTGCATGCAAGACAAGAAGGCCTGTCGCCATCGGGGCCTTCTCCGTCAGTTGCAAGGGACACGTCTGCACGACTAGCCCACGAAGGGCAGCAGCGCCAGGTGGCGAGCGCGTTTCACTGCCTGGGCCAATCGGCGCTGATGCTGCGCACACGTCGACGTCTGTCGTCGCGAGCGAATCTTGCCGCGCTCGCTCAGGAACTCCTTGAGCATGTCGACGTCCTTGTAGTCGATCTGCTCGATCTTCTCTTCACAGAAATAACAGGTTTTACGTTGTCTCCTATACCAGGGGCTCATGCGTCCTCCTACTCAAATCTAGAACAGGCGCGGCGCAACGGTACGCCAGCCCGCACCTACTACTCGTCAACAGCCGGGGACGATACGTCCTCATCCCCGGTGGACCGGCTCAACAGGATCATGTCGCTGGCGACCAATTCCGTCCGAAGCTGCCTGCTGCCGTCCTCCGTCTCCCAGCTTCGCGTCTGAAGGCGTCCTTCGACGTATACCTGGTGGTTCTCGCGCAGGGACCGCTTGCACCTCTCGGCCAGGTCGCCCCAGGCGACCACGTGGAACCACTCGGTCTCTTCCTGCTTTCGTCCGTCTTCGCTATTCCATGCCCGCGTTGCGCCAACACTGAAGCAGGTCACCGGACGACCACTGGGCATATATCGCATCTCGGCCGGTCGTCCAATGTTCCCAATCACCATGACCTTGTTCAAGCTCGCAGTCATAAGGCGCCTGTGTCCGCTGGCTACACCTCGAGGCGTACGATCAACTGACGGATGATCGGTTCCATCAGGTTCAGTAAGCGCTCTATCTCGCTTACCTTTTCAGGCTCTAGTTCCAACTCCATCAAGACGTATCGCCCCTCATGCTGTTTCTGGATCGGGTAGGCCAGTCTCCGCAGCCCCCAGGGCTCCACCTTCGCCACCGTGCCGTCGTTTCTACTGATCAGACCCTTGACGTTATCGATTACCTCGTTTGCCTGATCCTCATCAAAGTCGGGATGGATGATGAAGACCATCTGGTAGTTACGCACTTGTATGCCTCCTTCTTTCCACGGTAGTTGCCCTCGGACTTGGAGCCGAGGGCGGAAAGCAACCTTACAGCTTTGTTGGGCGATATCTTAACACAAGGGGGAGGTTTTGACAACTAGCCGGGGCAAAGCCCGCGTCAATCGGGTACTGGATCGGCCTGTCCATCGGCGCCAGCGGGTCTCGTCACCGGGATGTCTTCTCCTGCCGACTCACAGTACTCGATGGCCGCAGCCACAAATGCCTTGAAGAGCGGATGGGGACGTGTGGGGCGCGACCTGAATTCTGGGTGAAACTGGCTCCCCATCATGAACCGATGGTTCCGTAGCTCGCAGATCTCGACCAGCTGCCCATCTGGTGACAGACCGCTGAAGACCATGCCGGCCTTAGAAAGGAGATCCCGATAGGTGTTATTGACCTCGAAGCGATGGCGGTGGCGCTCCTCGACCAGCGGTACTCCGTAGGCCTGGGCTGCCTTCGTTCCGGCGACCAACCGACACGGGTAGAGCCCCAAGCGCATCGTTCCTCCCTTCTCGATGATCGAGCGCTGCTCCCGCATAAGGTCGATCACAGGGTGGTCGGTGCTGGCGTCGAATTCCGTGCTGTTTGGCTCGTCGCTGCCCTTGGCGTGGCGCGCCAACTCGACGATCATCACTTGTAGCCCGAGGCAAAGGCCGAGGTAGGGTACGTTGTTCTTCCGCGCCCAGCGAGCCGTCTCGATCTTGCCATCAATTCCGCGCTCGCCAAAACCCCCGGGGACGATCACGCCGGAGACGCCTGTCAATTGGTCCCAGCCCCGCCCGCGCTCCAACTCCTCGGAGCTGACATACCGGACATGGGCGTCCCAGCCGTGTGCCAGCGCTGCGTGGTCCAGAGCCTCGCTGACGCTTATGTACGCATCGTGCAACTCAACGTACTTGCCGACGATGGCGATGGGCAATGAGGGCTTGGGCGCGCGGATGCGGTTCACCAAATCGCGCCACTCCTGCAGGTTTGGCGGCCCTGACGGGAGCCTGAGACGCTCGACGATGTAATGACCCAATCCGGCGTCTTCCAGCACTAACGGCACCTCATACAATACCTGCGTAGTCACCAGGGGGATGACGGCGCCAGGCTCGACGTCGCAGAATAGGGAGATCTTGTCACGCAGGGGTTCGTCAACCGGGTAGTCGGCGCGAGCGATGATCGCGTCTGGCTGAATCCCGATGGAGCGGAGCTCGCGAACACTGTGCTGAGTGGGCTTGGTCTTCAACTCGTTGCTGGCACCGATGTGGGGCAGAAAGGTGACGTGGATGTAGAAGGTATTCTCGCGACCCGTGTCTCGACGCATCTGGCGCAGAGCCTCCAGGAAAGGGAGCCCCTCGATGTCGCCGACCGTCCCGCCTACCTCCACGATCACCACCTCGGCGTTCGTCTCTTCTCCGACCACGGCGATGCGGCGTTTGATCTCGTCCGTGATATGGGGGATGACCTGAATCGTGCCGCCCAGAAAGTCCCCGCGGCGTTCGCGGGCGATGATC
>SKLM01000032.1 GCA_007123205.1 Thermoflexales bacterium | reverse complement strand
TCCAACGCCTCGCTCTGCGGCGTGATGGGATAGCCGTAGAAAGCCTCCAACCCGGCCCGGACAGCTGCCTCCGCAAACGCCTCGTTTCCTTCCAGCAGTTCCTTTGCCATAGTCCCCCTCCTATGCGGCAGTGCGCTCCCGCTTCCGCTGAACTCGGTAGACGGTGAAGACGACGTCCGGACATATGACAGCGCACATGGCACAGCCCGTGCACTCCTCCGGGTCAATCACCTGTACAGGCTTGTGTCCCTTGACGTTGAACCGGTCCTCTGCCATCTGGAGAATATCCACAGGACAGACGGTCACACACAGCCGGCAGCCCTTGCAGCGATCCTCGTTGATGACAACCTTACCTCGCGCCATTATTCTGCCTCCCAGTATTCGGAACACCATAACGCGTGCCCACAGAGCGATGGGCACCAACCTTCCCCGTAGCCTCGCGCGCTGCGCCTGTGGGTGTGTGTCCTCGACCCGCCGGCTTCGGGCACAACCCTAGTTGACGCTGAGATGAAGAGATGTGGTGAACGATAGAAATCAGCCGTGGTGAGCAGTCAGCATCTGCTTTTCGCCGGCGATCTGGCATCCGGAACCCCACGATGGTGACGCAGTGATGGATTCGAGGTGAGCCGACAGGTGGGCCGCTCCCCGTCCGTATCAGCTCGCGCAGCATCGATGCCCTATGCTTTGATTCGTCCACTTGGTGCGGGTATCGGCCCTGGTGACGACGGGACCGTCAGTTGCCCCCACACTGCGTGTTTCGGCATCCTCTGTGGCATTATACCGCCCCCACCATTCGTCGTCAATCGCATCGCGTTCAGGTGCAACGACGCGAGGACCGGCGGTTCCGATGGAAAGGCTGAAGATGCAGAAGATCAAAGACGGGACGCCTAGTCTGCCACTGCCCCATTGCGAAGCCGGCTTCCCGGATGGTGCCAGCTCAACAGGGGAGCGGCCAAGTCCTGAGCCTGTCACAGAGCCCTCCATCCTCAGCCGATGCGCTCAGAACAGGGGGATCTGCCCCCCCTCCTGGTCGACAATAGGGTCAAGCCCCAGAACGGTGTTGAGAGCGTAGCGGTCCAGATCATCCCTCTCCAGCAAGCCACGAAGATGGCGGAACTTGATGAACTGCCACTTACCGGCGTTCACGACAGCGGCAAGGCGCGGATCGCGCCGCAGCTTACAGTCTATCAGTCCTGCGCGCCCACCCGGCACCACGAGACAGAACCGGGCTTCCCCGGCCGTGGGTGGGGTGTCCAACAGGTGGTGTGCGACGGCAGCGGAGGCCGAGATCACGAAGATGTAGCGCTCCCGTCCTTCATCCAACCAGCGCACATCGCGCTCGCCGCCGATCATCGGATCGTAGCCGAGCTCCTGTCCCATCCTCACCAAGTCATCACGAAGACGGCCGATCTCAAGGCGCCGGCGCTCAAGATAATCTTCCGGCCGCAGCTGGATCTCCGTATCAGCACCGGTTCCGTACGACTCGATGCACGTCTGCACCAGAGTGAGATCGGGGGTAAGCACACCACGGAATTGGTTATAGACAGCGTCGATCAGCTCATCGTGGTTCCAGGCATGGTGCTCGCTGAGGAGAGAGCGGACCACCGCTTCGACCCGGTCGGCGAGGGTCCTCAGCGCCTCCGGCCGCTCCAGGTGATCCGTCAGCCACCACACTTGATCGTTGTCCTCCGGTCCCTCGCCGAGGCTCGAAACGGGCGCGGTGTCAAAGCCAGCAGAGATGGCTTCGGCGGTGAGAGTACCCGCGGACTGGCCATGCTCCACGGTCGCGGCCAGCCTCAGAAACCCGGTCTCCGCCAGTGAAGCGCAAGCGCCGGCGTGCAGCAGCGACGCCGGTGTCGGCTCGTTGCGCGCGCTGAGATCCTCCACAATCGTCCTCTTGGCCTCGCCGAGCAGTTCGGATCCGAGATCGTCGATGGAGATAGGTCGCGGGGGCTCAGGTTCTTTCCAGTTCCAGACCAAGCGGTACCCTACCTCGGGCGCGTATCCCCAGCCGACCAGCCGGTAGCCGGCAGCGGCCGCCGCCAGGCACACAGACTCCAGTAACCTCCTATCCCGAGAGGCAAAGAGGGTGACCAGCGATGCACCACCCGTCAGACACGGTGCCACCTGGACCAGAGCGTCCCGAAGGGCACGCCAGTGCCAGTCCCAGTCGAAGCGACGACGCTGGAGAAGAGGACGCATGGCATGCGCCTCAGGCGAACTCGACAGCCAATTGGCCCAGAGAGCGGAGAGGGCCCAGAACACCCCGTCGGGACGCGGCGGATCCACGAGAGCCAGGGCCACTGTCGCCTCGGGGATCACCTGTCGGATGTCCCTGGCCGCGCGGGCGGCGAGGGCATATCCATGACTCTCCCCTCGCACCAGGGAGAGCACAGTCTCGGCCTCGGCGACGGCCGAGTGACATCCTTCCGTTCTGAGGTGCGCCAACCCATTCTCGAAAAGGATCCAGACATTGCGTTCGTAGTAACGCACCGGGATCCGGAGGGCGCGCGGGCGAGACCGGTCCTCATCGTAGGGATAGAGACTGCTTCCCCGATCGTAGCAGTCGAGAAGCGCCGCCGCCAAAGCCGCCTTCACATCATCAGGTACGCTCAACCCTTCCAGCCTGCGGGTGAGATCCATCAAGGCGGATAGGTTGCGAGGCGTATAGCAGTCGACCAGCTCGGCGGCCCGATCTCGTGCAGGGTGGCCAAGAGGTGCCGCTCGGTCCAGCGCGTAGTAATAGGCCAGGCCGCGAGGCGTCACCGACCGAGCCAGCGTCTCATCATCCCTGTCCGTGGGTCCGGCCTGGGGCTGCTCGCATCGAGGACATCGAACGGCCTTCTCGAAGGGGCGGTCGAGGCTCCGATCCCAGGCGAACCAATCCGCCACACCGGCGGAACCGCATATGGGGCAGGCAGAACGATAAAGGGAGTTGAGATGAGAGTGGAGAGGTCTGTCACCCTTGTAGCCATTTGCCAACCGAGTGAGAGCGGATGGAAGAGCTGAAGAGGCGGTATCCGACAACCCCAGACGAGCCGAGAGCAACAGCAAGGGGTTGATGCTCAAGCCGATGGCACGACGGTCACTCTCGACCGTGTCCCGGAGGAAGTGAGGACCCTGACAGAAAACATCGACCACAAGATCCCGCGGCGCGGTCAGAGAACGTACGTAGCCGGCGACGGCCCCCGCCGGTTGGAGGGGCCGATAATGGGCGAGCGGGCGTCGCGGCGCTACCAGTCTACCGGGAATGAACGGACTTTGCCTAGACATAACCCCCGTGCTCCGCCGGTATGATGCTACTTGAGTATACCACCCTGTATGGGAAACGGAAAGCGAGGTCTCCACCTGTGCTCCTGCGACGGTGGCGCATGCCCTGGTGGTGAGCGGCTGTCTCACACCGCAAACCGGACCGTCAGGAGCGTCCGTGACGGGCAGCGGCCGATGGCAGCACAGACGCCCGGACCTGCTGGGAGCCGCCTCCCGCCCGTTGTCCCTGCCTGCGCCCCGTCATCGGTTGCTCTGGAGGTCGCGTATGCTATAATGGGTTTCGTGTTTAGATCTTCGACGGAGGTAACCACATAGCGGAATGAGTCACAGCCACCTAGAACGACACCTTCGCACGTTGATACTCGTCACGGTTGGATTGGCGATCCTGGCACTCCTCTCGGCCTTGATCGGTGGCTGCCTGAGTGCCAGCCCTGAGCCGACGGCCACGATGACGCCGACGGAAGCTCCGCTGACGCCGACGGTCACGCCGCAACCGAGCCCAACACCGACGCCGACCTCTACTCCGACTCCGACTCCAACTCCAACGCCAATCCCGACCCCGACACCATGGCCGGAGGACGTCAACCCGTTGACGGGGGAAGGGGTGGATGATGCGAGCCAGCTGGATCGGGTGCCGGTGGCGATCAAGATCTCGAACTGGCCCGGCCGACACGTGCGCCCCCAGGCCGGGATCGGCAGCGCGGATATCATCTACGAGCATTACAACGAGGGCTGGGTCGCGACCCGGTGGACGGGCGTCTACCTGGCGGAGTCCCCCGAGCGGGTGGGCCCGATTCGTAGCGGGCGGATCATCGACCTCGAGATCCCGGCTATGTACCAGGCGGTCTTCGCCAACTCCGGGTTCAGCAACCCGCTGATCGCGCTGTTCAGGAACTCGGACCTGTATCCCGACCGAGTCGTCTCACAGAGTCTGCCGGAGACACTCCGGCCGAATCCATTCTACCGCGACCGTAGCCGGAATGTGCCGCTGGAACACACGATGTACACCAGTCCGGTTCTAGTGCGTGAGTGGGCAGAGGCGCGCGGTGTGGAGGGGAGACAGGACCTGGAGGGGATGACGTTCTCGGATCAGCCCACCGCGGACATGGAGGCGACGGGCCCGGCAAGCACGATCGTGATCCCGTGGACGGGCCTGAACGCTGAGTGGCGGTACGATGAGGAAGGCGAGCGGTATCTACGCTGGTCGGACGGTGCGGCGCACAACGATGCGCTTACCGGTCAGCAGCTCAGTGCGGCCAACGTGGTGGTGCTCTATGTCTCACAGTGGAACACAGATATCATAGAGGAGCCTCACAGCGGGGCTCGCTCCATACGGGTGGCCTTGTGGAATGAGGACAACCCCTTTCGGGAGGCGGTCCTCTTCCGAGACGGAAAGCGCTTCGACGGCACGTGGCATCGGGAGGAGCGAGAGGATATGGTGACGCTGACAGACGAGGAAGGGAACCCGCTGGCATTCAAGGTTGGGAGTTCGTTCTTCGAGATTCTGCCGTTGGGTGAGCGCTGGATCGAGATTGAGGTCGAGCCCTAGGGGAGCGTCTGCTGAGGGACTGGGCTCGCTG
>SKLM01000178.1 GCA_007123205.1 Thermoflexales bacterium | reverse complement strand
GGTACTGAAGGGCACGCTTGAGCTCGCCAAGGAGTGGGGGCGAGGTGACAACATCGAAATGGTCGGCTTCCCAATGCTTGATGATCTCGGCCGGAGGACCGCTGGGAGAGAGAAGGGCGCTGATGACGACGTTGGTGTCAAGGACGACGATCATACGGTCCTAGCTCTGCCCGCGAATCGCTGCCCCCGCTTCCGCGGCTACCTGGTTCGCTTCATCAGGGGATAGGTCAGCCTCCTTCTGCATGTCCCGAATGAGATCAAAGAACTCCGCACGCTGACGCTGCCAATCTTCGTAGACCTCGACAGGCACAAGCGCAGCTGCCGGTTTCCCGTAGCGGCTGATCAGGTAGGCGTCTCCGCGGTACTGTACCTGTTCCACGATACTGCTGAACTTCTTCCTGGCCTCGGTTACGCCCACGACTTTCTGCATCAGATCCTCCACCTTCCCAGAGTGGTCATCTTCTGTACGTTCTGCATAGTATGTACAGTCTACACTCTGCTCGCCCGGTTGTCAAATCACGTATCTGTTACCGATCAAACTCTTCAGCCACAATGGTGCGGATTTCGGCCAGATTGAGTGGAAGGAGTCCAGAGCAGAACCAACAGCGGTCGCACTGACTGGATGGGGGCCACGTGATCGTCGGAGCGGCGATGATCGACCAGGTCTTCCTTCACGCCGACACTATCGGTTTGAGGGGCTCCTGATGATGCCTCAAGGGTAGGCAGGTGCTTGACAAGCTTGCTGACTCTATGCCGAAGAACCCCCAAGAATCCAGCACGGAGTGGTACACGTCCACGCCGGTGAGAGTGGTACGCCTTCTCTTCGTCGATAGAAGCAAATGAATACCCGTGCATCCAGAACCACCGGCGCTCAACAGGCCCGATAGGCCCACCTCTCTACTCCCGACCTTCTACCTATTCTGGCCATTCGCCCTTCAGATTGTTATGTGCCACATTCTTTGGTCACAATAGGTCTACTCGCGGCTAGATTAGCTTGTAGGGGCGGTCAGCAGAACCGATATCGGTCATACCCCTGTCCTTGATCTCCTTGCTCTTTCTGCAAGGATCCGACGGACGGGCTACTCGTGCTCTCTGCGGGCCACCTCGATCGCCCCCAGCACCTAGTCGGAGCGATGGATGCGGCTGCGAGCCTGGCTCCTGATCGCCCGCGCCACGTCAGCTCGCTCAACCTGCTGAACGTGCTGGCTGCTCAACGCGAACGCGGCTTCCAGTGGGCCGGCCGCCAGGTGACGATCACTGACGGCTTAGCGAGCGTAAAATCGACGACCCGCAGCAAGTGAGCAGCCATCCACTCGCCCTTACCACCTCCCCGACGCAGCACCATGCGACGATTCATCTACTCCCAGTTCTGCTGAACGTACCGGACCGTCTCCTCCGAATCCAGCAGCCGTGTTGTGTTATCCATCCGCACGTAGAACTCGCGACCACGCCGGCGTTCCTAGAAGGCCGGCTCCAACGAGTGCTCCACATCGACCACCCACACCGTCTTCCCGTCGACTGTTTCGTTTCGCATCTTGATCAGATGGCTAAACTCTGCGCCGATCCGATCACTGATCAGCGAGGCTAACAACTGCTCAAACCGATCGAGGGAGTTCCCCGTCACTCTGACATCATTCTCCAGACCGTGGATCGTCCTGTCGTCTTCCATACCTATGACCAGGGTGCCGCCGGCCGAGTTCAGGAATGCGGCAACCGTCTTGAGCACCGAATCACGGAGATTCTTGTTCACCTTCCCCTGTACCACGTCCCACTGCAGAGTACTCTTGAACTCCAGTGTGGCGCTCTCCGCCAGACCGACAAGCACATCGATCGGGCGATGGTGCACGACCTCTGGGACGGTGATATGAGCTGACACAAACTCGTTGATACTGGACGCGATGCGCTCGCGTCTGACTGCCAGAAAACGAGGATAGCTCTCGATCTGACAAAGTTCAGGGCTCAGAGGTATGAACTGCTTCTGAAGGGCCCCGGGCAGCGTTCTTCGACTTCAGGAGGATACTCCTCAGGCAACCGATCGGAGATCCGTAGATTCGTGTCTGCCGTCAGGAACGCGCGGTTCGCGATCTCGTTCACGATCTTCCGCTGGAGGTGGTTGTCCGAGTCATACGTACTGCCGTACAGGGCTGAGTGGGGAAAGATGTGGTGCCGGTGTATCTGGTAGGATTTGCCGTGGGGGATCACGAGCGGAGCTCCGTTCGACCAATCGATGGCACCATGGGCCTTCGCCAGGATGAAGGCCATCCGATAGAGTGGGTGTCGCACGCCGCGACCCTCAAGATCATCTACCTTCACCTGAATCTGGCTGCGTTGGTCGATAATCTGGTTGCGGAGCGCCTCCCAAGGACTGCTTTCTTTCACGAGCAGTGAGATGTCTAGCTCAAGTCGCTCGTCGGTCTGGGCAGCGTACCTGGACCACGTATGCGCGGCGTATAGCCAGTGGCTGGCATTCCTCAGCGCGCTGTCGCTGGGGAACTTGCCGCCGTTTTCGACCCGGTATACCAAAAGGGGTGTCAACACGTTGCTCGTGTTCAGATTCTCGGTCGAGTGGATATACGCGCGCTCCGGCAAGATCGTCACCAGGTAGTCGAGGATGCTCTCCAGCTTGGCCCACTCCTCTTCCAGGGCAACCCGCCGCTGGTCGTGTATGGTCTCGAATAACGCCCGCTTCACAACGACAGCCGTCAGAGAGCGAGTTAAGAACGTCAGATCGCAGCAGAAGTGCCGTCGACTGAGGTCGTCGATCTTGGCCTTCATCACCCGTCGGGCCACTCGCCCGTGATGTGTGCCAGCGCGAGTTCGGCATCGGTTAACCTGGTCCCCTGGCTGTTCACGCGATCGAAGATGTCGATGGCTTCAGTGACCGTCGCCCGCGGCGGCATCCACTGCACCGGCAACTCGCCTCCAGGGACTCCGCGCAATGTGTTCAGGTTCTCATTGTAGCCCTGGGCGCGGGCAAAGACATCCAGCGCCTCCGACGCTTCCTGCTGTGCGGTCTTGAACGCGTTGATATCAGCGTCGTTATAGGAGTCCACGACACTCCACCAAAGCGAGTTCCCCTTCATCCGCGAAAGCTGGTCGTGCTGAAAATCGCCCGTGTCGAGATTGAAGTAGAGGTGACGGAGATCGTACCGAATGTCGTCTTTGACATAGAATGGGGGAATCTCCCCGGTGATCAGCATATGGAGTGTCGTCAGACGCTGCTGACCATCAAGGATTGCCTGGGTCATACCCAGCTTCTCCGGGAGTTCGTCGACGTTTTTCGGCTCGGGCGGCTGATCCGTCTTCCAGAACAGCACGCTGCCGACCGGATGATCTCTCACTAGCGAGACCATCAGCTGCTTCGCTTGCTCCTGTGACCAGACGCACTCCCGCTCGAATTCCGGTAGCACAATATCGCGTTTCTGAATTCCGTCAATAAGCTCCCGGATCTTCACCTCGTTCCTCCTTGTCCACTCTCTGGCCCTTCGGGTAGGGAACCCCTGCGTTGACCCGCCGCGCGGACTCCGCCAAGCCACCCTCTCTTGATGTGCCCTCCCTCGCCACCCGCGAGGGATCTCGTTACTCCCTTCCCCGGGCACCCTCCTATAGCGCCTCGCTCTCCCCGGTTGCCCTGTGCCAGCACAAGCCTCGCCTCATCACCTGCGCTACCTCTCACCTGGCCGATCCGCACCCCTCCCTCACCCCCCATGCCCTCAGCGTCATCTGCGCCGATCTGCGTCCCCTGACACCAACCTCACTTCTCCCGCTACCCATCCCAGCATCGACTCGTCTCGCCCCCCTCCCGTCGTCCTTGCCACATCCACCCTCTCCCCCCCATAACACCCTGTTCCACCCGGCCCAGATCTCGAAAACCAGAGCTCGCCTTGCTCACAATTTTTCTATTGACAGGATGCACATAGCATGGTATACTAACCCTCGCTTGATCAATACCATCGTTGGAGGCGGGAGGATACAATGGACATGACTGGGGGTTCAGGACGACGTCGGCGCTGGCGGAGACGCGGATGCTCTCGACGGGCCGTCCGCCTGCTGAATCCGACGCTGCTGCTCCTCCTCCACCACGGTCCCGCTCACGGCTACACGCTCATTGACCAGCTGGAGCATTACGGGCTCGACGACGTCAACACCAGCGTCGTCTACCGGGCCCTCCGCGATATGGAGGAGCGAGGTTGGGTTTCGTCCCGTTGGGACGAGGAGCGAACAAAAGGCCCGCCGCGACGGGTCTACCAGCTGACGGCCCTCGGAGACGAGGTGTTGAGTTGGTGGACCCGCGATCTCAAAGAGACCCGGGAGATGATCGATCACATCCTAGAGACCCACGCGCGCCACATGGACGAGGGGGAGGGTGTCCATCACTGATGCGCTTCTGAATCGGCTCTCAGCCGCTCCTCGCGTGCGCGGGGTCGTGATCTAGACCTGCTGGCCTGCCGTGTTTCGGCAGCTCAAGCGCGGGATCGGGCGGCTCCTGCTTACGATGATGGGGGGACATGGTGCGTTTCGAAGACGTGTTCGCGTGTACAAAGGAGTCAGTTCATGGTTGACCGATCGCAGGTGATTGAGGCCTTACAGGCGGTGCAGGATCCCGAGCTGGGCCGCAATATCGTCGAGCTCGGGATGGTCCACGATGTCGCGGTCGAAGACGGTTCCGTCAGCTTTACGCTGGCGCTGACCACAATAGCCTGCCCGCTGCGGGACCGCATGGTCCAGGATGCGCGGGCGGCGCTGCTGGGACTGGACCACGTGGATCAGGTCGACGTCCAGCTGCGGGAGATGACGCCCAAGGAGAAACAGAGAATCTGGTCCGAGCACGGGGGCCAGCAACAGCAGACCGGTG
>SKLM01000254.1 GCA_007123205.1 Thermoflexales bacterium | reverse complement strand
GGATGCCAGCCCACACCCGAAGGAACGGCCTGAGCGCTGACTCCTTACTGCGGAGGTTGATAGTCGGCCCCGAGTATCAAGGATATATCATACACAGCTGCCGAATCGGATGCTTGTACAACCGCCGAACTGGGGAGATCCAGAAGGCGGGCCACATATTGGGCCGTGTATGTCTTGCCAGTGTGGGCGATAACCAACGATTCGCCGATGTTCTGTCGATCTGCGTTCCCGGTATGAACCACGTTCAGATCCTGCTCACGAAGACGTTCGGCTACCCCCACAGCCAGTCCTCTTGTGACCGTACCATTCAACACCTCGATGGTGGCAGCTTCCTCCTCTACCGGAGAAACTGCGTGGGTTTCCTCCTCCACCGGCACTTCCTTTGCGGTGAACATCTCGTCGCGCAGCTCCCGCATCCTATCCCGCAGCAGGATCAGCACCTCCGCCCCCGTCTCGGTTACGTACGGTATCGTGTATCGCTCATCAATCACGCCGAAGCGAATATCATCGAGGTCCATCTGCGTTGCCAGCCGTGCCAGCGCAACCATTTGATCCAGCTGCAGATCAGTCTCCACCGAATCCTGCACCGTTCGCCACATGTCTGGGGCTTGAGCTACCAACGTGGGCAACATGCCCAGCCGCGTGACTTTCTCAAAGATCGCCCGTACGACTTTCTGCTGCCGCCTCGCGCGGTCGAAGTCTCCCCCGGGAGAGTGGCGCGTTCGAGCGAACTTGAGCGCCAGCTCACCGTCGAAATGCTGCTGACCAGCTTCAATGTGGAGGGGATCAAAACCGTACGGATCAGCAGGATCGTTGGACGGATACGTTCGATCGTAGATCTCCCTCTCAACGTAGATGTCAATCCCGCCGATTCGATCCACCAGCTCGACGAAAGCATCGAAATCGATGCGTACATAGAAGTGGATAGGAATGCCCAGGTTGTTCTCTACCGTCTTCGCTGAGAGTGCGGGCCCCCCACCCGGGTAGTCGTCCCGGTCACCGTAGAAATGAGCGGTATTGATACGCGCCACCCCGTAGCCCGGTATCGGAACCCAGAGGTCGCGCGGTATGGAGAGCACCCCGCCCGTCTTCGTGACAGGATCCAGGGTCAGCACCAACATCGTGTCGGTGCGGAAGGTCCCCTCTTGCCCAGCGCGCCGGTCGATGCCCAGAACCAGCACATTGACCCGCTCTTTCCCTTCCCAAGCTATCTCGGGGCTCGCAAGGTCCGGGGTCGGCGTATCGGCAGGCAGAATGCCGACACCAGGATTGAAACTGGGGGAAGAATCGGAGGCAGCGATGTGGCGCCGCACCTGATCGAACACCAGAATCCCCGCCAGGGCAGATACAGTGAGGAAGACTACCAGCAAGGCTCCAGCCAACAGGCTCTGGAAGAATCTACTTGAGCGCCGGATATCTTGGCGGTCAGTCTGCACGATCTACTACCTCCACCCACCCTTCTCTGCAGCTCACGGACGACGCCCGGCCACCCCGAAGCCCTATGATCGTCGGTCACCACTCCCCAGGGGAGCATTGCGGCTGATTATAGCATAGGCTGGCACCAGCAGCAATCAGGGTAGCGATCCCGCGTAGAGACGCCCTCCGTCGAGCACGTAGAGCCGCCCCTCCGCTTCGTTCACGGCCAAAGCCTCCAGGGCTTCGAACCCGCCCTCAGCCCGCAACTGCGCTGCAAAGCGACCATCCGACTCCAACTGAACCACCCGTCGATTGTCCGGATCAGCAAGATAGACGAACCCACCACCTCTCGGATCCACGGCAAATCCAGTGACCTCTCCGATCCCCTCAGGCACACCCCGAATCTCGAAACCCACAGGCTCGCCTCCGAGGAACTTCTCCACCCTGCCGTCATCGTAAAGAACGTAGATGTGGCCGTCAATGGCCATGTCGACAGCCTTCTCGAGGCCTTTCCGGCCCGGAAGCGGGAAGTACGGCTCAGGAGGGTGTGGATAGCCATCACCGAGGGGACGATAGCGCCAGATCTGACCACCGAGCTCAGCGCCCGTGTCCAGGATGTAGAACTGCCCCTGGTAGCTCCCTGCCGCCACGGGCGTGTTGGGCAGTGGAGGGCTCAGCTTCACTCGACTCAGATGGGGAGTTCCGCCCTCCGTCTCCCACGCCGGGTCATAGCTCACCAGGCCCGCATCATCCTCCAGAACAAGGAGAGCAGCCGCCCGCCTTCCACCCTCCGCACCGACCCAGGTGCCATCGATGAGGCGGCCGACATCTTTCCCCTCAACCCGCTGACCGGTGCGGACCAGCACCAGGGCAACCTCGGGGTCCGATCCCCGACCTTCACCGTCGAGAGAGACTCGAGCGCCCCACCCGTCTCTCGAGTCGAGGACGAATAGGGCCTGACCGCTGCGGATCAAGCGCCGTTCCTGATTGCTGGAGCCGAAATCTGCCAGCGGCGTGAGCGCCAACCGCTCCACCGAGTCGATTCGGTCGAGGGCATCTTGCACCTGATCCTGAAGCACTCGTGCAGAGGGCTCATCCGGCTGGATTCCCGCAGCCGCCTCGATCTGCTGCAAGGCCTTCTCCCAATGCGCCCGCGCCTGCTCGGAATCGACTCCTGCAGCCTGTGCCAGCGTGATCTGCTCCTCAGCTCGCGTGATGACACTCTCAAAGCGGGACTGCGCTGCCAGTCGCACATAGGCCAAGGTCGTAAGGCCCACCACAATCAATGGGATAGCGATGGCAACCACCAGAGAGATAGTCCGATTCTCCTTCGGCGCCGGACGCCGATTGGTCGGACGGGAGCGCGGGCTTTGGACCCCAGGGAGCATGCTGCGCACGGTTACCCCCATCGCAGCGGCTACCCACCTTCCCAGAGCAACCAGGCCTGCTCCCAGAGCGGCACCGGCGTGCCACACGTATCCCAGACCACAGGCTGCGCCGCCCAGGGCAGTTACCACCATTCGCCGGACGCTAGCGACAACGGGCTGCATGACCCGTCTCACCTTCTCCAGGAAGGGCTCTGGCCCGAAATCCCCGTCGGGTCCGGCAGCCCTCACACCATCCACCGGCGACTTCTGTTCCTTCCGTGGATCCGCTGGATAACGCTCCTCATCAAGCTCCGACCCCGACACCCGGCGCTCCGAATGATACACTCGAAGCGCTCTCTCGGCCCGCGCCGCTTCCAGGGTTGGCGCACGCTCCCAGCGAACCACCAGAGCGGTGAAGTCGAGGCCCGGAGCAACTGGCCCAAGCCCCTCCGTGATGGCGCGTACGTCCCGCCCTTCCAGTACCCTGAGTAGCCGTTTCTCTCCGACTGCCCGAAGCGCCGGTGAAGCTAGAAGTAGCGTGTCGCCCGGAGCGGCCGACACGTGGTGGAGCCTTACGTCGGCCGCTGGCCCAATGCCCAGTGGCGCCAGATCCTCTCTCTCGGAGACACAGGTCAGCCGACCTCTGTGAAGGACGCAGGCCCAGGTAGGACCAGCGCGAAGGAGGAACAAGTCTCCGCGCCGGAGAACGGCACACGCCAGACCCGCGTACCAGCGCTGAGAAGGGTCAGTCTCCAGATTGCGGTCGGTCAGAGTACGATTGGCGGCGGCTGCCGCTCGGCGGAGGGCAGCGGTGACGCTTCCACCCGTTGCCCAGTACACCTGTGTGACGACTCCCTGAAGCTCCCAACCCAGGCTGGGCGTGACAGCTGCCGTGGGATGAAGAAAGAACAGAAGATGCTCCTCCTGTCGACCAGGTGCTATCCTGGTGGGTGGACTGAGACCAGCGGCGAACGGTGCGGCGTCATCCAGCGCAGTGCCGTGCGCAACACAGACCGTGGCGACGCTCGCCTCGAACGCATCTGGTCTGGTACCATCCACGGCCGATCTGGCATCCGCGCCGGACATCAGCTACCTCATTCCCACTCAATCGTGGCGGGAGGCTTCGACGTGATGTCGTATACCACCCGGTTGATCCCTGGGACTTCGTTGACGATCCGATTGCTGACACGGGCCAGCAGGTCGTGGTCGAGGCGGGCCCAATCAGCGGTCATGAAATCCTCCGTCGTGACGGCGCGCAGAGCCACTACATGTCGGTACGTCCTCGCGTCTCCCATCACACCGACACTCCGCACCGGGAGCAGGACCGCGAACGCCTGCTGAATCTGGTCGGGGTGGTGTGACGCGGTGCTGCCACGCAGTAAACCGGCTTTGCCCAGCTCCTGCCTCAGCACAAGGTCAGCCGCACGCAGGGTCTCGAGTCGCTCCTGGGTCACCTCTCCCAGGATTCGCACAGCGAGTCCCGGCCCAGGGAATGGCTGTCGCCACACGATCTCATCAGGCAGATCCAATTCCTCGCCCACAGCCCGGGCCTCATCCTTGAAGAGATAACGAAGCGGCTCGATCAACTCAAAGGTCATATCCTCCGGCAGCCCACCCACGTTGTGGTGTGTCTTGATGCGCGCTGCCGTCTGCCGTTCCGGACCGCGGCTCTCGATCACATCTGGATAAAGCGTGCCCTGAGCCAAGAACGGAGCGTCGCCCACCTCCCCTGCAGCCCTTTCAAAAACCCGAATGAAGCGCTCGCCAATGATGCGACGCTTCTGCTCGGGATCCCTCACACCTGTCAGAGCGTCCAGGAACTCCTCCGTGGCATCCACCGTCAGGAGGTTCACGCCAAGCCGATCGCGAAACGTGCCAATAACTTGCTCTGGCTCTCCCGCCCGCAGCAACCCATGGTTGACAAAAACACACGTCAGTCGATCGCCAATGGCCTGATGCACCAGAGTGGCCGTCACCGAGGAATCCACGCCGCCGCTCAGACCGCACACCACACGCCCACCGGCGGTCTTCTCGCGGATGGCCCGCACCGTCTCATCGACAAACGACTTCGTCGTCCAGTCCGG
>SKLM01000355.1 GCA_007123205.1 Thermoflexales bacterium | reverse complement strand
CGGCTCGGAGGGGTCTGTGACCCCGACCGACAGCAACAGACCTGCCAGGACGCCCCTTTCCTGCCCAAATCCGCACCGGCTCGGAGGGGTCTGTGACCCCGACCGACAGCAACAGACCTGCTGGCACGCCCCTTCCTTGCTCGAATCGCCTGAGATTGTTATAATGCCCCCGCGTTATGCGCCGATCAGCACCGGATACGCCCCACGGAGGACCTTGTGAAACCCACCGACTCCTCACAAAAACAGAATCTGGAACAAGCCCGAAGACTCGCCCGCGAGCTATACGACTACAAGCTGTCCAAACTCGAGAATCTGCCGGATGATGAGCGGAGGCAACTCAAGGCCCGTTTCTCCGACTTGAGCGCGGCCCAGTTCGACGATGTGCGGGAGCAGGTCATCGTCGCCAAGCACGAAGAGCGCGCCCGCGTCGGATGGCAATCGATTCCCCACGACCTGGCCGTGATCGTCCTGGTCCTTGCCACGGCATTCGGAGACCTGAGGACAGGGCTTATCGCCGGTGTTGCTGCCCTGGTCTTCCTGGAAAGCCTCTTCATGCGCTTCTTCGACAGGCATCTCTATCCTGCGCTCAGCCTGGCCGTCTGGCTGACCTATCCCAGCTACGCCCTGCTTGCGTACATCCTGCATCGCCGTGGGTATGAGATCCTGGAGATCGCGGGCATCGTCGTATTCGCCTGGCCGGGCCTGTTCCTCCTCGGGGCTCTGGCTCGTATCCCTCTCCAGCTGCTGTGGCAGGAACGGGGGAAACAGCGCCAGTCCCCCCCCAAGTGATCTAGTGGAGTCGGGGCTCCCGCCAGTTTTCCACAACCTCCCTCAACTCTGAGAACGGTATCGCCGGGATTTCGTGCTCCCGACAATGCTCGAGAAACCGCCCTTTGGCATAGAGAACATCCGCCACACCGGCCACCTCGACGTCGCTCAGCCCATCCCCGATGAAAGCAACTCCCATCCCCTCGCGTTGGTATCGACGCACGATGTTCGGCTTCGCAGTCCCCCTCTTGGGCAAGGCGGGATCATGGTAGGGAAACGACAGCCTTACACCGTCCTCCTGGAAGTCGATCTCGTTAGCATAGACCGTAAGCCCGTCAAACCCATAGCGCCGCAAAATGCGCTCTATATACCAACGTAGCCCGTCGCTCAGCACAGCGAACCGATATCCGCGCTCCCTGCAGAACCAGACAAGCCGCTCGAATCCAGGATCAAGGGGGACGGTGTCGAGGAAGGCCTCCATCTCCTCCTTCCGGGCGTGCATCCTGGGGAAACAGGTACGAAGCTCTCGGGGTGTGGTGATCTCGCCGCGAAGCCAGCGGTTCATCGCGGCTTTGCATACCTCGTCGCCGAACTTCAGGTACAAGGCGTTGGTCACGTCGATCTGGGTCACGGTGCCGTCGAAATCACATAAGACAGCCACCGCCCGGTCCTGCTGATTCACCAGTCTATCGCCTTCCCTTCCCACTCTGTCTAGGTTTGATGCGACGGGCCCACCTATTCACCGCGTCCTCGCTCGCCACGTGCTCCCGCCACTCCTCGCCCCGCTCCACTTCATCCCGCATCGCTTCCCGGACTGGTTCCGGGTGTTTCTCAATCCACCTTACCCATTCAGGTTTGATGAAGTCCGGTGGCTGTATGGACCACCAAGCCCCTACCCCCAGCAGGGCCCCAAACAGGCCATAGAGCGCGAGCTCCGTGCCGAAGAACTCCGTTACCTCGCTGCGCCAGCCGAACAGGATGAACAGGACGCCAAGAGGTATGTAGGCGTAAGCACCACCCCGACTCCGCCAATACCATCCTTTCCATATGCCCAGGAGAGCAGCCACGCCCAGACCAACGAATACGAGTCCGAAGACTCCCAGCAGCATTCGATCGTCCAATCTAGGCACAGGACCAGCTCCCCCTCATAAGGGACAGGGCCTCCCGCCGAATCTCTGCGACACCCTCCCGTCCAAAGGGACTGGCCAGGGCCTCATACGTCCCATCCGCCATCGCCCTCTGATCCGGAAAATAGCCGATGTCGTCGTTGGCATAGCTGATGACCGCCGTGGAAGCCCCGGAGGACTTCTCCTTCAGATCCAGTCCGAGCCGCGCGAACGGTTCACCGGGCATCCCGACGCAGAGCAAGTCGCCGATACGTACCACCTGTACCTGGCTGCGCACGTGCCGACGCCCGCCCAACCCCTCGATGAGCCGGAGCTGGGCTTCCGCACCCTCCACCCTCGTCGTCGCTCGTCGAATCTCGCCGTGGGAAGCACCAGCCTCCTCCAGTTTCCTGAGCCGGTCGCGTTCCTCCTCCAGCTCCTCCTCGGCCACATCGCGCGGCGGTAGCTCGCGCAGATCGACCTCAAGGTCGGCCACCTGACTGGACAACGGGCCAGCGCTGATCGTCTCCACCAGCTGCAGCACGTGGAGCACCTCACCTGCCAGAATGCGTCCCAGGCGCCGGACCTCGTCGAAAGTCTGAGCCCTGCGGGTGAAACGCGTGCTCACATCCCCCGCAGCCCCATTCGTGAACAGGAAGACCGTTCTCGGGTAGACTCCCTTCAGCACCCTCCGCGCAGCTCCCGGGAAGTCCGCCGAGATTTCTCGATTATCGTGTCCCAGGACAGTGGGATGACACCCGTAGTTCATCATAACGGCGAGCGGCTCTCCGGCGGCATCGTCAACTCGCAGGACAGTCACCGTCGAGTCGATGGGTCCGGCCTCGGGATCATTCCGATTCCGCCCGATCTCGGTGACGCAGCCCGTCTCCACACCCACTTGGGCTGGCTCCAAACCATTCGCCGCCCAACGGGCTGCGCCGACCAGGTTGCGTAGCGTCATCTCCTGCAACCCGGCGTCCACCTCTCCGCCGAACCCCGCCACCCGCCTCAGGAGGCCGGCCGGTCCTGAATGAGTGTGGCTGCACGCAAGCAGGATCTCCATCTCCCTCACGCCTGCAGCATCCGCAGCTTGGGCCCGAAGCCTCTTCGTGAAGGAGAGCCTCACGCCGATCAGATCCAACGTGTAGAGCAGCAGACTCCGATCCCCGAGCCTTAAGAGCAGAGCCTGGGCCAACAGCGGATCGTGCACACCGACGCTGTTCCCCTCTCTGGCTATATACCCGTCCATCGGCACGCCAACAGGCGGCGTGATGTCCACCTCGGCCACCCCGGCCAGCAACTCGTGTCTATCCATGGTTCCATTCACCAGATCTTGATCCGCCCTCTGTACTTCTCCAGGAACGGCTCGTTGAACGCATCGCTGCCGTCGATGTTGCCGCTCATGAACACAGGCGGTTCCACCCCCCGGTCCTTCAGGTTCTGGATCGCCTGAACCATCAAGGTGTGGATGATAAACATCCCGGCGACCCCCGAGGCCGGCCCGATGGGCTGCTCCATCCCTTCCACATCTAGGATGCAGTCACCTTTGGGCACGCAGTTGTCGATGACGACGTCAGCTACCTGATAAAGCTTCTTCCCACTCGAATGTCGGGACGTAGTCCCCATAGAGTGATCCAGGGAGGTGATGGCGATCACAGGGATCTCGCGGGACTGTCCTACTTGAGCCATTTCGATAGGAGCCGCGTTCCGTCCTGAGTTGGAGATCACCACCAGGGCATCATCTGCCGACACAGCATAGTAGTCGAGGATGACCTCCGCCATCCCTTCCACCCTCTCCATGTACTCGCTCTTCACCACGTGGGTGTGCCCCGTTAGACTCGGCTCCATGATGGCATCCACCGGTGCCAGCCCGCCGGCCCGGTATGCGACGTCCTCCGCGATCACGTGCGAGTGCCCCGTCCCGAAGGTATAAAGAATGCCTCCGACCGCCACTGCGTCGGCGACGATCTCGGCACCTCTCAGAATCTCCTCCATCTGGCCGGCGACGATCCGCTCAAGCAGATGCTGGATCTCCTCAGCATATTCGCGTGCCTTACTCATGCTGCTCACCACCCTCCCCGCGCAACAAGCGCAGGCTCAATCATCCCCGTCCACCCATTCCGGGAAGCTCTTCTCGATCTGCGGCCAGAACTCCCGCTTTGAGTCTCCAGGCATCATCCGGGACGTCAGCTTGACACCCATCTCGTGGAGTTCCTGAAGCGCCCGGACCCCCTCCTCCGTGAGGTACACGCTCTTGGAAAGCTTCTTCGACCCACGTACAAAGGCCTGGTTTCCCAGGTTCAGGGTGTCCATCTCCAGCCCCTCTTTGACCAGCCGCAGCCCATCTGTAGGGAACTTGGCGATGATGAAGATGCTCTCGTCCTGGGCCTGCTCGCTGTTGCAGTACTCCACCGTCTCCTCGATGGAGAGGACCGACACCTTGGCATCCAGGGGCGCCACCGCCTTGAGGAGTTGTACCTGGATGGGGTCGGCGGCCACGTCGTCATTCGAGACGATGATGTGGTCGATCGACAGCACGGAGTTCCACGAAACCAGGATCTGACCGTGTATCAGACGATTGTCCATGCGAACGTGTTCTACTGCCATAGCGTGTTCCCTCCTAGCTAGTATTCGGCCAGCGCGGAGCCTGCGCGGCATCGCGCCCAGCCTCCACTGCCCAATCGGTATCCCAGGCCGCCCTCAGCGAACTCCCTGGAGATCGCGTGCCCGTCCGGGGTGCCCTGCTTGCCTGGCTCCCGCCTGATCTGAGTCCGCGGAGGCTGGACCTGAAGCGAAATTAGACCCAAGCAGAGGCGATATCCGTCGAAAGACCGCGCCGACCGAGACCCTTCTTGCCGCCCTCCGCACTCCCCTTGGCGGCTCAGAGCCACCCCGATTCAGCCGAACTCAAGCTCAGCCGTGAGCAAACGCACGCCACTCTTGCCGGCTTCCTCTGCAATCGCCGCCAGCCCCTCCACGTCCTTCCCACTGCGCT
>SKLM01000101.1 GCA_007123205.1 Thermoflexales bacterium | reverse complement strand
GGCCTTGCAGGCGCTGGAGGTCGAGAGACTGGAGGCTGCGAATCAGCTCGACCAGGCTCGCAACAGGGTTCTCCAGGCCGAGGAGGATCTTGCCTCGCTCCAGGGCGGCGCTGACGAGAAGACCGTGCTCCAGGCCGAGTTGCGAGTGCGTCGCGCCGAGCGGGCCCTGGAGACAGCGCGCCAGAATCTGACCGCAGCCGAGCTGCGCGCGCCCTTCGCCGGCACTGTGGTAGAGGTAACCGCGATGGCCGGCCAGCGTGCCGGCACGACAGCTATCCTCACCCTGGCCAACCTGGACTCCGCGCTCGTGCAGTTCTGGGTCGAGGAGTCAGACCTTACCGGCGTAGCGGTGGGCCACCGCGTTGAGATCGAGTTCGATGGACTGCCCGAACAGATCTTCCTGGGCGAGGTCATACGTATCGACCCGGCGCTGGTGAGGGTGGAGAACACTCTGGCGGTGCAGGCCTGGGCCAGGCTGAACCTCGCTGCGCAGCAGGTCAACCTGTTTGGCGACATGAACGCCATAGTCGAGGTAATCAGCGCCGAGGCCAGAGAGGTCGTTCTGGCGCCGGTGCAGGCCTTGCGCGAGATCGGCGATGGCCAGTATGCCGTCTTCGTGGTCCAACCCGACGGGGAGCTGGCTCTGCGCCCCGTCGAGGTGGGGCTCAAGGACTTCGTCAACGCCGAAATCCTATCCGGGCTGGAGGGCGGCGAGGTAGTCAGCCTGGGTCAGCGGACCGTGTCTTCGACCACCGCGGAACGGGCGCCGCAAGAGATACCCGGCCTGCCCGGCGGGAGGATGTTTGATGGTGGTGGTGTTCCAGGCGGCGGGCGTGCTGTTCCGGGGGGTGGGCCATGACGCGGACAGAAGACGACCAGGGAGCAGATGATGTCGAGAAGCGCGTCATTGAGACTAGCGGCTTGACCAGAGTCTACGGACGAGGTGACGTCGCCGTTCACGCGTTGCGCGGGATAGACATGACCGTGGATCCAGGCGAGTTTGTGGCTCTCATGGGCGCGTCAGGCTCGGGCAAGTCGACGCTGATGAACATCCTGGGCTGTCTGGACCGCCCGACCGAGGGCAGCTACGTGCTGGAGGGGGAGGATGTGAGCCAGCTGAACAAGGACAAGTTGGCCGGGATTCGCAATCGCCGCATCGGGTTTGTCTTCCAATCCTACAACCTGCTGCCGCGCTTGACCGCGCTCAAGAACGTGATGCTGCCGCTGATGTACAACGGCCACCAGAGTCTATCAAAAGGAGAGATGCGGGAGCGCGCCGTGTCTGTACTGGAGGCAGTCGGCCTGGGCGACCGCATCGACCACCGTCCGAACGAGCTATCGGGTGGGGAACAGCAGCGAGTGGCTATCGCCCGGGCCCTGGTCAACGATCCATCCCTGGTCCTGGCCGACGAGCCCACGGGCAACCTGGACAGTAAGTCTGGCGATGAGATTATGGCGCTCTTGAGGCAACTGCATCGGAGCGGTGCCACGATCGTGATGGTGACCCACTCCGCCCACGACGCGGCAAAGGCCCAGCGGATTATGGCCCTTCGTGACGGGCGCGTAACCGCCCGTGATCTCGGTGTGGAAGCGGCACGGCGATTGGAGTCGGTCACGTCTCTGGAGGGAGAGGCACGATGAACTTCTGGCGAACGCTACGAGTGGCTTGGGAGGGCCTCACCCTGAACAAAGGCCGTTCGTTCCTCACCACTCTGGGGTTGATCATCGGGGTTGCAGCGGTGATCGTGATGATGGCGGTCAGCGCGGGAGCGGAGGCGGAGATCGCCGATCAGATCGATGCTCTGGGGGCCAACCTGATCGTGGTGATGCCCGCGTTCCAGCCGGGAGGTGTGGCGGGAATGGGCCGGGCCCGTTCCGGTCTCGCGTATCCGGACGATCTGGAGGCGATCCGCCAGGGCGTGGACGGTATCAACGGCGTTTCTGCCGAGCAGTCGACGGTACAGGAGATCCGGACGGGGGGCAACACGCTCTCGGGCATCTCCATCGTGGGGACGACGGCCGATTTCCTCGCTGTGCGCCAGTCTGCGGTGGCGCTGGGTCGCTTCATCACGGATGAGGACAACACTCGCAGGAACGAGGTGGCCGTGCTGGGATCCGGTATCGCTCAGGAGCTGTTCGGCGAACAGAACCCGCTGGGCCAGAGGATCAGGATCGGCTCGGTCAACTTCGTCGTGGCCGGCGTGATGGAGAGGAAGGGCGTGGTGGGCAACACCGACTACGACGCCCGGGTCTACATCCCGCTCAGCGTCGTCTTCCAACGCTATAGCACCAGTCGGTTTGGAGGGGATACCCTGAACACCGTCCTCGTCTCGGCCGAGAGCAGGGGCGCGATGGAGCAGGTGATGCAAGACATCACTATGGTGCTGGCCAGACAGCGCGGGGTGCCCACCTCAGAGCCTGACTTTGGCCTGATGACTCAGGACACGGTGATTCAGGCTGCAGCCTCGACGACCGAGGCCTTCCGCAACCTACTTGGGTGGGTGGCGGGCATCTCGCTGGTGGTCGGTGGCATCGGCATTATGAACATCATGCTCGTCAGCGTCACCGAGCGGACACGGGAGATTGGCCTGCGGCAGGCGCTGGGCGCCCGCCCGCGGGACGTGCGGCTCCAGTTCTTGCTGGAGGCGATCACGCTCAGCTTGATCGGGGGGCTGGGGGGCATCCTGGCTGGAGTAGGTGGGTCCTACGTTTTCGGTGAGCTGGGGACGATGCGCACCGCTCTGGTGCCTATGTCAGTCCCGCTGGCCTTCGCAGCTGCGGCGACGGTGGGAATCTTCTTCGGCTACTATCCGGCCACCCAGGCGGCGCAGCTGGATCCCATCGAGGCGCTGCGACGTGAGTAGTGACTCGGTCTTCCGGCGGCGCTCCAGATTGGTATGGCGTTGGGGAGGCGTGGACAGCGCGACAATCGACCCGTATCTGAATGGCATCGCTGTCCCCTGGGGGTGAAGTGACGGATTTGCTCAGATGACAGCACGTGCAGCACCATTGGAGAGGAAGGAAAGTGAATAGCAGACGCTTCACATGGATGGCAGGGCTCGGCTGTGTTACCCTGATGTTGATTCTGTGCCTGGCGCTTGGAGGGATCGTCGTCTGGACCAACGGGGTCGGAGATGCGTTCCGCGCCTCAGAACAAGAGCCGCCTCTGGCTGTAGAGGCAACGGCGCAGGCCAGCGACGCGGTTCCTGTCCTGGTGCCGGTGCCTGCAGAAGAGGCGGAGGACACGGCGGGTGGTGGAACCCTGGAAGGCGCGCCCGTCCCAGCGGGTGTGGAAGGTAGGCTGGCGTACCTGTACCAGGAGGTGAACCGGGGAGTGGTCAACATCAGGGTCTACACGGGACGAGCCGGTATGGCAGGGGCCGGGGCGGGTTCGGGCTTCATCCTCGATGAAGACGGGCACATCGTGACCAACAATCATGTCGTGGCAGGAGCCGATCTGGTGACGGTTATCTTCCACGACGGGACCGAAGTCCGGGCGGAGATCGTGGGAACTGACGGCGACAGCGACCTCGCTGTGGTGAAGGTCGACGGGGACGCGTGGGCGACTGCTTCGGCCGGGGGAGCACGGCCCTTGCTGCTCGGGGACTCGAGCGCTTTGAGCCCGGGAGATTGGGTGGTCGCCATCGGCAACCCCTTTAGCCTCGGCAGTAGCATGACGCTGGGCATCGTCAGCGCCATCGGGCGTACGATCCCCTCCGTAGAGACCCCCTTCAGCATACCGATGGCCATCCAGACGGATGCGGCCATCAACCCGGGCAACTCAGGTGGGCCGCTGCTGGCCCTGGACGGCCGAGTGGTTGGCGTCAACGCCCAGATTGAGTCGACCACGGGCACGAACAGCGGGGTGGGGTTCGCCATCCCGTCCGATGTAGTGCGTCTCGTCGTCCCGGCGCTCATTGAGAATGGCCGTTATGCCTGGCCGTGGCTCGGCGTGACCGGAACCGACGTGGGGTTGCTGGTTCAGCAGGCCAACGACCTCCCCAGCCAGGAGGGCGCCTACCTCTTCGAAGTGGTGGAGAACAGCCCGGCCGCTGAGGCTGGCCTGCCGGGCAGTTCCGGTGAGGAGCGGGTCCACGGACAAGTGGTACCGAGAGGGGGTGATGTGGTTCTTGCGGTGAATGGCGAACCGATCCAGGACTTCACCGCCCTGTTGACCGCCGTGGCGTTCAAGCAGCCCGGCGATGTCATCGGGCTGACCATCCTGCGCGATGGGGAGTATCAGACGACGGCGGTCGAATTGGCTGAGCGGCCGGCGAACCTGGGTCGGTGATACACGTGAGTCGGGCCGAAGGGCTGGTCAACGCGGTACGGCGCTAACCTTCGAGAAAAAGGGTTGCACCTCCTCACCGATCACCCAACGCCATCGAGGCAGCGGGGTGCGCATCAAAGGCTACGTCCGCCGCGCTCGCACTCAAGGCGCTGGCCAAGGTGGGGGAGATGCAGAGCATAGGGAGGACCGTCAATGGTGGATATGCGGTACGCTGTGGTAAGTCTAGTGCTCGTCGCTGCGGCGCTGACGGGGTGTGGACGAGCAGCAGAGGAACCCGACGGAAGCGTCGCTGTCGACTGCGAGAGTGCAGCCCTCGATACAAGCTATCCAGGCGCACCAGCCTTCAGCGACCAACTGCTGCTGGGCACGCTCCAACTGGAGGGGACGGAGCACGCCGTGATGCCCGAGCAGGCGCAGAGCCTGCTCCCGCTGTGGCAGGCCCTCCAGGGTGGCGTGACGGCAGAGGCTGAACTCAACGCTGTGTTGAAGCAGATCGAGGCGACGATGACGGAGGAGCAGCTGAAGACTATCGCTGCCATGCGACTGACCGAGGAGAATGTCCAGAGCTGGATGGAGGAGCAGGGACTGGGTGC
>SKLM01000340.1 GCA_007123205.1 Thermoflexales bacterium | reverse complement strand
GCGAGCCCGGGGGTCGGCTCGTTCCATTCCGGGCTGTGATATCAACGCCGCTATCGCAGCTCATGGTGATATGCTTGAGGGTTTCGGAGGTCACCCGATGGCCGCCGGGCTTAGCATCGAGCCAGAGCGGATCCCCGAGTTTCGTCGCGCCCTCTCGCGTACCGTCCGCGACAGGTGCGAGGCAGCTCTGGCGGAAGAGCCCGCAGTGCGGATCGACGGGTATGTACCGCTGGCTGACCTGTGTCTTGAGTTCGTCGAAGAGATGGAGCGCCTGGCCCCGTTCGGTCCCGGCAACCCCCCGTTGACGCTGGCCACTCGGGGGGTGTCCGTAAAGGCACATTCCGGCGTGGGACGCACGAACGAGCATCTAAAGGTGATCGTCGAGGACGAGGTCGGAGGGACTCAGCCGGTGCTGTGGTGGCGGGGGGAGGAGTCGGCGCTGCCCGAGGGACCCTTTGACCTGGCCTATATGGTGCGCGGCAGCGACTACCGAGGTCAGCGTGACGTGCAGGTGGAGTGGGTGGCTGCGCGCCCGGTCGAGAAGGCCAAGGCCGCGGTACGGCCAGATGTAAAGACCATTGAGGTCGTGGACCATCGAGGAACGCGCAATCGCCAGTCGGCGGTGGAACGTCTTCGGAAGAGTCAAAACGCACTGGTCTGGCGTGAAGGGACAAGCCACGTGGAGGGTAAGGACCGGTTTGCCTTGGATGCGTCGAACACCCTGATCATCTGGACCACGCCTCCTGGCGCTCCCGAGCTGCGGGCTGTTCTCGAGCGGGTATCGCCCAAGACAGTCCATCTGTTTGGCGTCGACCCGGCACACGACAATCCGCGGGGGTTCCTGACCCGTCTGGCGGGCTTGGTGAAGGGAGCGATACGCACGCAGGCCGGCGTCGTCGAGCTCTGCGCTCTGGCGGGGGCGACCGCGCACCGAGAGGAGACGGTGCGGGCCGGCCTGGCGTGGCTGGAGGAACGAGGCGACATCGTGGTGCTTGAGGAGCGAGACAGCACGCTTCGCCTTACCCCGGGTGAGCGTGTTCCAGTGGCCGAGCTGACCACGACGGTGACCCGATTGCGGGCCCTCCTGGAGGAGACAGCAGCCTACCGCGCTTTCTTCGCCCGGGCAGATGCGGAGGAGCTCATCTGCAGCACGTGGGGACGCGGGGCGAAGTGAATGGGGAGTGGAGCGTTAGCACGTTGCACGTTACAGGTTCGAGGAGTGTTAGCAGGTTCCGAGTTCAACGTTCAACCTGCAACTTGTGGCGGGCTTTCGAGGTGCGAAGAGCGTCACCAGCGGCCGTGAACGTCCGTGTTGGACGCGGGTGGGGGCGGGGATGACTCTTCGCTGATGGACATCCACGGGTTTCTGGTCATCTTCACCCGACTGGGCATCGCTGCGTTCTTGGTGCTGATCGGAATCGGGTCCGTACGGGTACTGGTCCAGATCCGAATAGAGCGACGGCGTAAGGAGAGGCTGGCCGCGACCAAGGATATCTGCTCTCTGAACCCATCGGAGTTCGAGGCTTACGTTGGCGTGCTCTTTGAGAGGGCCGGCTATCGGGTCAAGCGAACCGGCGGCAAGGGAGATCGGGGCATCGACTTGATGGTGAAGCGAAACGGAAAGACCCGCGTGGTGCAGTGCAAGCGGTACGGAGACGATGTCGGGCCTGGCGCCGTGCGCGAGCTGATAGGCGCTATGACCAATGCAGGGGCCACGCAGGGGGTTCTGGTGACGACCAGCGGCTTCACCCCGGGAGCCGAGAGAGAAGCAGGCAAGGCTCCGTATGATATACAGCTGCTGGATGGCAGCACACTGTTAAGCTGGGCCAAGAGGTATGGTCTCCCCGGTGAGGTGATGAGTAGCAGATAAGAGTCAGTCACCGAGCGCTGGAATGGCTGCCGCTGGGCGGTGCCCAGCGGGTCGGGGTGTCTATGCGGGTCGCGGCCCAGACCATGTGAGACGCGAAGGGGTTGACCATGGAACTGCCCCGCACCGCTGAGGTCGTGATCGTGGGAGGCGGCGTGATGGGCTCCAGCACCGCTTACCATCTGGCCCGAGAAGGGTGTGATGAGGTGCTGCTCCTCGAGCGAGGGCAGCTCTTCGGTACGGAGGCCACGGGTAAGTGCGCCGGTGGCATCCGTCACCAGTTCGGGAGCGAGATTAACGTCCAGCTCTCCAAGCTCAGTCTCCCGATGCTCCATCAGTTCGAGGAAGAGCTGGGGCAACCAATCGATCTGAACCTCTGCGGCTACCTCTTTCTGTTGACCGAGCACCAGGACGTTGAGGTATTCCGGCGGAACGTAGGCATGCAGCGGCGCTTGTGTGTGGAGACTGAGTGGCTGGACCCGGCCGAGATCGCCGACTTGATACCGATGATGAGCTTGGACGGGGTCCTGGGCGGAACGTACAACCGCGAGGACGGCCTGGCGGATCCGAGCAGCGTGGTCCAGGGATACGTCTCGGGGGCGAGAAAGCTGGGAGCATCGCTGATGACCGACGTGCAGGTGACCGACATCATGGTGTCGGACGGCCGCGTGCAGGGTGTGGTTACGGACAAGGGGACGGTAACCACACCGGTGGTGGTCAACGCAGCGGGGCCCTGGGCAGGTGTGGTCGGAGAGATGGCGGGCCTGGAGATCCCAGTCACTCCCCTCCGCCGTCAGATCGTGGTGACTGGTCCCATTCCGGAGCTGCCGCAAGGGTTTCCTTTCGTGATCGATTTTGCGCAGTCCCTCTACTTCCACCGTGAAGGCGACGGCATCCTCACCGGGATGTCGAACCCAGACGAACGATCCGGCTTCGCTCAGTCTGTCGATAGCGAATGGGAGTTGGTTCATCTCGAGGCGGCGGCACAGCGTATGCCTCTTCTAAACCAGGCCGGGCTGGCCAGCCATTGGGCCGGGCTTTACGAGGTCTCCCCTGACGCTCACCCCATCCTGGGTCGCGTCCTCGACGTGGAAGGCTTCTTCTGTATCAATGGCTTCAGCGGCCATGGCTTCATGCACGGCCCCGTGTGCGGGCTGCTGCTGGCCGAGGAGATCCTCGAGGGGAAGGCCCACACTCTGGACATATCGTGTCTGTATCTAGACCGATTCGAGGGGGAGAAGGGGATTGTGGAGTACCATGTGGTGTGAGTCGGCACCAGACCCGCGGGCTCCGGAGACCGCGGGGAAGCGGTTGAGACTGGGAGTTGAGATTGGCTCTTGACAATCGGTTCAACGTGTGGTATACTGGCAATATATCAGGAATATACTCCACCGATGTCACGGGCAGACGTCCAGCCTCGAAAGCCTGTGCATCGGAGTCGCTTGGTAGGGTGCCGTTCGGCGTTGGCGGGTATCCACGACAAGGGGTGTGTGCATGCGGCTCAGTGAGAAGGCGTATTCGCTCATCAAGGAGAAAGTCGTCACCCTGGAGCTCCCCCCTTCGGCGGTGATCGACGAGCAGCTCCTGATGGAGGAATTGGAGTTGGGCCGCACACCGATCCGCGAGGCCCTGCAGCGCCTGGACGCGGAAGGGTTGGTGAACGTGGTCCCCCGGCGGGGGACGTTTGTCAGCGAGATCAGCATCACCGACTTGCAGAAGATTTTCGAGTTGCGCATCGTGCTTGAGGGCCTGTGCGCGGGGTTGGCTGCCGAACGGATCACCCGGGATGAGCTGGAGAATATCAAGCTGGTGTTGAGCGACCTCGACGATTTGCACGACGGCAATCCCACTGCCCTGATGATCATCGACAAGCGCTTCCATAGATTGCTCTACCGGGCGGCCGACAACGAGTTTCTGACGGAGGTATCGGATCGTCTGTACGACCAGAGCCTCCGTCTCTGGTATCTGGTCCTGGCCCGGCTCCGCGACGTGAGACACGCCATCGAGCAACACCACCGAATCTTGGAAGCGCTGGAGGCAGGCGACAGACACGAGGCGGAAACGCTCGTCCAAGCCCATATCGTGGAGTTTCAGGAGAGCATTAAGGCTGCCTTGTGATCGGACGATGTGTGGTTTTGACCGCACACCGTGTGTTCTTCGGTACTTGAACAACTCCAAAGCCGAAGGTGGCCCTTCGAGGGCCGAAGGGGAAGTCCGGTGAGAGGCCGGCGCTGTCCCGCAACTGTGAGCTACTAATCCAGGGTAGCCAGCCAGAGCACCTACCTTCGGTTCGATCTAGGATCTCCGAGGAGAGGGAGCAGATCGTATGATGAAGCGCCAGCAGGGTCTTGAGGAAGGGTCTATAAGCTCGGCCTGGGTTCATCCTACGGTTGCTCCCTCGTTTGTCATATACCTGAGGTCTGAACTACTACTCGGGTGATGCGGCGAATGGACCATCAGATCACGCGAGGAAGGAGGTGAGGCTCTCGACCGAACGATCGTTAGCTCTGTTCCACGAGTGGTATCGTGTTTAGACAATCGGATCAAGAAAGGGAGAAGAAGCGCAAATGAGTACCTACAAGAAGCTAGTCAAGTTGCTGCTACCGCTCTTGGTGGTGGCAGGGTTGGTCGGAGCCCTTGCTGGCTGCGCGCAGCCTGAGCCCGAGCCCACCGAGCCTCCTGCCGTAGAGGAGCCGACGGAGCCGGTGGACGATGTTGAAGAAGAGGTCTTTAAGCTTGGTGTGCTGGGGCCGTTCAGTGGCGCGGCCGCCCGCACGGGTGAGGAGTTCCGAGCCTCAGCAACCATGGCGTTGGAGGAGATCGACTACAAGATCGGGCACTATAGGATCGAGCCGGTGTGGATCGACTCGCAGTCTGATCCGGCGGCCGCCTCTGAGGCCTACGAACAGGCCATCGTCGAGGATGGGATCCAGGCCGGCATCCTCAACTGGCACAGTTCGGTGGCTGTATCCGTGATGCAGATCACGGCCAGGCACCAGATTCCGCACTTCTTCGGCTTC
>SKLM01000302.1 GCA_007123205.1 Thermoflexales bacterium | reverse complement strand
TCAGAGGGGTTGTGCGACCCGCGCTCGATCTTGCGTACCCCAGCTCGTAGCGGGTCTCTGACCCGCGTCGACAGCGCGCGGCCGGCTGCGTACCCAGCACCATCCTGCCCGCCCTAGCGCAGAGGGGGTGAGCGACCCGCGGTCCATCCCTTTCACCCCAGCTCGTAGCGGGTCTCTGACCCGCGTCGACAGCGTGTGGCCGGCCGCGGACCCAGCACCATCCCGCCCGCCCTAGCTCCGAGGGTTTGTGCAGCCCGCGGTCCATCTCTTTTACCCGAGCTCGTAGCGGGTCTCTGACCCGCGTGGACAGCGCGTGGCCAGCTGCGGACCCGGCACCATCCCGCCAGCCCCAACTCAGAGGGTTGTGCGGCCCGCGGCCCATCCCTTTCACCGCAGCTCGTAGCGGGTCTCTGACCCGCGTGGACAGCGCGCGGCTGGCTGCGGCCCCGGCACCATCCCGCCCGCCCTAGCTCCGAGGGGTTGTGCGACCCACGCTCCATCCCTTTCACCGCAGCTCAGAGCGGGTCTGAGACCTGCGTCGGGTGTTGGCAGCGGGAGGCTGGGGGGGATTTCACAGTGCCCCCAGGGAGTCGGGGTCGCAGACCAGACCGGCCCTTTCCCAAAAGCAGAACTGCGGTAGAATAGACGAAGATCTGCCGTCCTGCCGGCCGCCACACCCGATACGACACGACCTCGCCCATTCCGGTGGCGAGCGGTTCTAGCCCGGCGTCCGGGGCTGGTCGCCCCGCCAGGGCGAGCGAGGAGAAGACTGGCCCGACGGGCGGCAGGCGGCTCAGGCCCAGCAGCTGTCGCTGCATTGACAAGGGGGATAGTATGTCGCGTGATAGAAACCGGACTTTCGACCGCCGGAACACTCGGTTAAAGACTATGTTTGCAGTGCTACTCACCGTACTGCTCGTCGCCACCTTGAGCCCGGCCGCTCCCAGCGCCGGATCCAGTGAGCTCAACCTGACCATCCTCCATACCAACGACGAGCATTCGGCGCTGATACCGCATTCCCCCGCGGTCGATCACGACCCCGGCCACCCCGATGATCCCACGGTCGGCGGTTTTGCCCGGTTGGCCACGGTCATCGGGGAGATCACCGCTCTGAAAGCGGAGGAGGACGAGCCCGTCCTGCTTTTCAACGCCGGGGACTTCCTGGGCGGCACGGCGTTCAGCTGGCTGGCTCCCGCAGGGCATGCGCCTGAGCTCGCCATCATGCAGGCGATGGGGTACGACGCCGTGGTCATCGGAAACCACGAATACGACTATGGACCGGACGTGTTGGCCGAATATCTGCTGGCAGCAGGCTATCCCGCCGCCCATCAGAGCACCGCCGCCCTGGCCTCCAATGCCCGCCCTCCCGCAGGACATCCCCTGGCGGCGAGGGATCTCTTCCGGGACACGGCCGTCTTCGAGCTGGACAACGGAATCACGGTGGGCGCTTTCGGCCTCCTGGGCGTAGATGCCGAGTCTGTGACGTCGGATACGGGAGAGATCGAGTTTCTGGACCAGCACCAGACGGCTCAGGATATGGTACAGATTCTGAGGGACAGGGGTGCCGACCTCATTGTGGCGCTGACCCACTCCGGCGTCGACGAGGATATCGAGCTGGCGCGGGAGGTGGTCGGGATCGACGTGATCGTAGGCGGGCACTGCCACACCGCGCTGTACGAGCCGGTCGTCGAGGGGGATACGATCATCGTTCAGGCCGGGTCCCTCGGCAGGTACTTGGGGCGGCTGGAGTTGGCCTACACCCCAGAGACGGGGGGGCTGAGAGTACGGAACGGGGCGAACGACCGGCCTTTCCTGATCCCCGTCGACCGCAGCGTGGCTCCGCACCCGGAGATCTCGCGCCTGGTGGACGGGTACACGGTCATCCTCAACGACATGGTGGAGGATCTGAGCGCCGGCAGATTTGAGGACGTCCTGCAGATCCTGGCCCGCTCGCCTTTCCCGCTGCCGAACCATCCCCCGCTGCAGGAATCGTCGATAGGCAACTTCATCACCGACGGGATGCGACTGATCACCGGGGAAGTGACCGGCGAGAGGGTCGACGTGGCCGTGCAGGCCAACGGCAACATCCGTGGCTCGATCATCCCCGGGAGCATGCCCCACGCGGCCGATGCCGTCTCCTTCTACGACATCACGAACACCATCGGCCTGGGCCACGGGCGGGACGGCTACGCCGGCTATCCCATCGTCTCGGTCTACCTGACGGGCGAGGAGGTGAGACGCCTGCTGGAGGTGGCGGTGCTGCTGGCTGAGCTCCTGGGCGATACGTACTTCCTCCAGTTCTCCGGTCTGCGGTACGATTACAACCCCGACAACGCGGTGCTCTTCACCGTGCCGGTCATGAACCAACCCCTGCCCACCAGTAGGGCCGTCACCCGAGCCGAGCTCTACACCGGCGAGGGGTTCCAGCCGCTGGAGGATAATGGGCATTACATTCCTCTGGAGCGGGGCGATGAGCAGCTCTACCATCTGGTCAGCGACAGCTACATCCTCTCCTTTCTCCCCATGGTGGGGGACATGCTCCCGCACTTGAGCATCGTGCCCAAGAACGCCCGCGGTGAGGCCGTCCCCATCGAGGATCTGGACGAGTTGATCGTCTACCGCTCCGACGGCAGGGAGCTGAAGGTGTGGCAGACAGTGGCGGAATACGCGTCGGTGCAGCCTGCGGGGGATGACGGTCTGCCGCAGATTCCCCAGTACTACGCAGATACGGCGGGACGCATCAACCAGGTGGGCTCTTTCCCCCTGATCGCTGCGGCCTGCCTCTTACCCGCGCTGGTGGTGGCGGGAGCGGGTCTGGGCGCGGTGTCATTCACGAGACGAAGGCGGCGGCGCAGAACGGCGTAGGGACGTCGGCGAGGGGAAAGGAGATAGGGTGCCGATGGCGCTGGGGCACTGAGCTGATGGCAAGAGGGGCTGAGGGTGCTGGGGCCGCCGGGTCACAGACCCGGCTCGAGCCTGGGAAGGAGGAGTAAGGGGACGGCGCAAAGCGGCGTAATAGTGCCGGCGAGGCCACGGGAGAGGGGACGCAGATCTCCGAAAATCTGCGCAGATGGTGAGAATCGCTGAGGGCACTGAGACCGCTGAACGCGCTCACCTGGCGGAGGGCGAGCCGGAAATCCTGCGGGCTGCCGGGGGTCCGTGCTGGTCAAGGGCGTCCAGGCGGAGGTCGGCGTATCACTGTGACAGGAAGACCATGTTGTCGCTTGAGATGCGCGCATAACTGGAAAGGAGATGCACGATGAACGCGGAAGCGAGAGATCGCAGAGGTATCTATGACTCGCTAAGGCCGGAGATCGAGGACATTCACCTGGTAGATGCTCACAACCACCTCCCGAGCGAAGAGGCGTGGCTGGAGAGTGAACCTGACTGGACGGCCTTTCTGGGCTACCTGGTCACGGACCTGGCCAACGCAGGCCTGCCGAGGGACGAGCTGATGATGGGCCTCACGGCCGACGAGAGGTGGCGACTCGATTACGGCCATGACCCCGGGCCCGACACCAGGAGTCCAGAGGAAAAATGGCAGATCATCAAGCCGTACTGGCCCTATGTGCGTCACATGGGCTCAGCTGACGTGACGCGGACGGCGCTGAAGATCACCTTCGGCCACGATGACCTGTGCGACGAGGCCATAGCCGACATTCAGGACCGCCTGCCGGAACTGATGAAGCCCGGGGCGTACCGGAAGCACTTGAAGGAGGAGTGCAAGATCGACTGCGTGCTGAGCGTGACCCAGGCCTTGGAGGAGTGTCCCCCGACCGACGTGATGGCTCCGCAGCTCTTCACCGACACCTACGTTGCTGTGGAGAAGAGAAGGGATATCTTTCGGCTGGAGCAGAGCACCGGCCGAAACATCTACTCCCTCAAGACGTTCCTTGAGGCCTTGGACGCTCTCCTTGAGGATTCAGTGGAGCGGGGGATGGTGGGGATGAAGTGGCACATCTGGGCCTACCTACGGGATATGGACTTCGACGTGGCCAATGAGTACGAGGCCGCAAGGGCTCTGGACAAGATCCTCCAGATGCCCGCCCGGGGCGGCGCCGGCGCTTCGACGGCGGTTGGTTTCAATGAGATGCGCCCGTTTCAGAACCTGGTCCAGAACCATCTGGTCCAGAGATCCATCGACCTGGACCTCCCGGTGCAGATCCATGCGGCTACCCTGGGCGCGAGCTACGGCGGGCAGCTCAAGGGCGATCCGAAGGCTTTGATCCAGCTCTTCCTGCGTTACCCTGAGGCACGGTTCGACATCCTTCACGCGGCGTATCCCTGGACCAGGGAGCTGGGCGCTCTGACCCACATCTTCCCCAACGTCTACATCAATATGTCCTGGTTGGACATCCTGTCTCCGGTGTCGTACAAGGCCTTCCTGCGAGACTGGCTCACGGGGATTCCCCTGAACAAGATCTTCGCCTATGGCGCCGACCAGTTCTTCATGCTGCTGACCCCGGCCTGTGCCAAGCGGGTGCGGGACTTCGTGGCGGAAGTTTTGGCGGATCTGGTAGCGGACGGCGAGATGGCGGAGGAGGACGCTCTGTTTGCCGCTGACTGCATCCTGCGCAAGAACGCGTGGGAGTACTGGAAGCTGGCGGAGCGATGGGAGGGACGCTACGGCTGAAACCGCGCAAGGTGCCGAGCTCGGATGTCCACGTTCGGCACCGCTCCGAATGGAGGAAACACCGGATGGGGTTTCTGCTCGTAGTTAGCCACGCAGCGTAGCGGAGTGGCGTCAGGCTGGTGCGTTCAGGTGCCTTGCCCTTGCCAAGCGTGTGAAGGAAGCCGGCGTCGCCTAGCGTGCGAAGCTAAGCCGCGTGCAAAGCTAAGCCGCGTGCGAAGCTAAGCCGCGTGCGAAGCTAAGCCGCGTGCAAAGCTAAGCCGCGTGCGAAGC
>SKLM01000285.1 GCA_007123205.1 Thermoflexales bacterium | reverse complement strand
TGCCACCCGCCGCGAGCTGGGGGGCACGGGCATGACCCGCTCCCGGGTCGGTATCACCCAACCGCACGGTCCAGGCTTAGTAGGTTGGACGACCAGCTGTGCGCGAGCTCGGCCCGCGGCAAGGGTGGCCGATGGACGGCTGGCCTGCGGCCAGGCGGCGGGTGTGCCACCCGCCGCGAGCTGGGGGGCACGGGTGTGACCCGCTCCCGGGTCCGTATCACCCAACCGGACGGTCCAGCCGTAGGAGGCTGGACGACCAGCTGGGCGCGAGCTTGGCACACGGCGAGGGTGGCTCATGGGCGGCTGGCCTGCGGCCAGGCGGCGGGTGGCACACCCGCCGCGAGCTGGGGGGCGCGGGACCCGCCGCGAGCTAGGGGGCGCGGGTGAGCATCTCGATTGGCGAGGACGCCCCACGGCACAGCTTGGCACCGTAGCGGCGCCGAGACCATCCCCTGGAGCGCCGGGTGTCAGGGGGAGCTAAGTACCACCGCCAGGAAGGTGGCAGCGAGGGCGACCAGCACGCCGATCAGGACGAAGACCACGATGGTGCGCTCGACGCGACCGTAAAAGCGGCCAGTGGCCCAGAGGAAGAGACCAAGCGCGCAGGCGGCGCCAATCACTACGCCGGCGGTGTAGGTGAACGCTGTAGCCATCAGAGCTGGAAGATTGACACGGATGAGCAATCGCCCGAACAGCTCCAAGGAGAAGCGGCTACCCAGGAAGCCATAGCCGACCATAGTGAGCAAGCCAACTCCGGTGAGGGCAACACCCTGCCAGCGCCCCCGCCCTTGCTCCAGCCAGATCGTGACCAGGCCAAGGATGATCAGGGCTGTAGCAAACGTCAGGACGATGATGGAGATCAGCTCAATCATAGGGCCTCGCAGTCGTCATCCGATGCTCCCTCAGGGCCGGAAGCCGGCCTTCAGGAGGGCCTAGAACAGCTCCAACTGCTCCGCCCGGGGCGGCGGTTCCGAGTCTGGGAGATGGGGGGCACGTTGGATCACCTGGGGGAGCTGCCCCATGTCCGCCTCGACGATCGGCCGCAGGCTGGGCCGGTGGAGGGCCGCCGCTGGATGGTACATCGGGTAGTAGACGATCCCGTTGATCTTCCTCGGTTCTCCGTGAACCTCCGAAATGCGAGCTTTGGGGAACGCACGAGCCATTGAGAAACGCCCCAGTGTGACCACAACGGCCGGCTGGATAAGCGCGATCTGGCGATCCAGGAACGGCTCACACGCCGTCACCTCTTCCGGCAGGGGATCGCGATTCCCGGGGGGACGGCACTTGATCACGTTGGTGATATACACGTCTCCCCGCGTCAACCCGATGCCGGTCAGAAGCTCATCCAGGTATTGGCCAGCCGGTCCGACGAAAGGTCGGCCCTCTTGATCCTCGTGGAACCCCGGCCCCTCGCCCACAAACATGACCTCGGCATCCCCCGGGCCTTCACCGGGGACGGCACGCGTCCTACCGCGATGGAGCAAGCACCTCGTGCACTGCGTGACCTCCGCCTCCAGTCTCTCCAACTCTCCCACCCTTTCCTCCTCCCAAACGATCTTCCCGACAGCAACCCGCACTCATGCCGACGTGCGGCCGCGTCCCATCCGTCCACGACTCCCTCAGCTAAGGGTGGGCGTAGCCCGGTGGAACCGGGCCCCGTCCCGCTCCTCATGTGACGACTCCGCTGTGTTCGTCACGCCCGACACGGAGGGTAAGGCCGTCCAGGACCGACGATGGTCCTGCCCAACAGGTAGACCTCTGGCCTCCTTGGAGCCGATCACAGTTGCCGTTGGTCCTCCGAGCCACCCCGTGCGCCGCTGCATCGTAGCGGGGCGACTACAGTGGCCCTGCCTCGAGCCCTGCCTCAATCCTTCCTAACTCGATCTGGTGGCGGCGAAAGCGCTCGCGCAGAGCCTCGCAGCGTCGAGTCAGGAAGTGCCGATACCCACGGTGGTCCACCGATACCTCCATCACCCAGGCGTCATCGCCGTCGTTGTAGTAGGCCGGGCGGCGGCGCTTGACATCGAAGCCGTACTTCCGGTAGAGCTGCAAGGCCACCTGGTTCGAGGGCCTCATCTCCAGCGTCACGCGATCGAGTCCGCCATCGACGATCCTCTCCATGGCCACCCAGAGTAACAGCTCCCCGAATCCGTGGCCCCGCCAGTCGGGTTGGACAGCGATGGTCGTGATGTGTCCGGCGTCTCCCTCCTGACGGAATCCGACGTAGCCGATGATGCGACTCTTCCGCACCGTGCCAAACAGACTGCGGAGTCGATCGGTCCATCGACGGTCCCTAGCCGGGCCCACCTCCTCCTCGGGACGGAGCAAGACGTAGTAGTAGGCATTCCCCCGCCTCAACTCGCGCTGAAAGGCGGCGGATGGCCAGGGTGTCGGGAAGGAGAGCCGATCGATGGCAGCCACCACTGGAACGTCATCCGGTTCCATCGCCCGCAGAGCATAGCCCATCAGACGGGGTATTTCAGATAGACCGGCGTCAGAGAGGCGGGATCGTCGACGTCGCCCTGGTTCAAGCGCTTCCAGGCAAGCTCGGCCAGGAACCCGGCCCTTCGCAGACGCCACGCCGGCGGTAGAAGCTCGGCCCGGTCCCGCAGACTGGAAATCGTCCTGGCACCGGCCTCACCCACTTCGCCGCAGAACAGCGTCGGTTCGGCGATCTCCTGGGCCAGGCCAGCCCAGCTAGTGAGACGCGGCTCCTCCTGCGCCCGCCACTCCCCGAACTGCCAGCGATACATGGCCACGCTGATGCGTCCCCGGCCCGCTTGGACAACGGCCGCCAGCTGGCGGCGGTCTCGTCCCTGCCCAGCTGCGACGACATCGAGGGTCGGCACGCCGACCAGCGGAAGCCGCTGAGCCACTGCCAATCCTTTCGCCACCGAGAGACCAACGCGCAACCCGGTGAAGGAACCGGGGCCCGTGGTCACCGCCACGCCGCTGAGCTTGTCGTATCGGAGTCCCAGTTGCTGCATCGCATCCGCCAGGCGCGGGGTCAGCTCGACGGTATGCCGCCGCGGGGCCTCCCATGTATGCTCCACACGCACACGGAACCCATCGTGCAGGGCCAAGCTCGCCCGGTCAGTCGCCGTGTCGATCGCTACCAACAAGGTGGCTACGCTCCAAACGCCGTCTCGCGGAACTCCTTGAGCAAGGCCCGATGCCGGCGACCTCGAGCACAGAACCAGAGATGCCGGCGGGTGGCATCGGCCGGCTCGACGAAATCGATCTTGATCCAGAGGTGCTCGGGGGGGATAAGCGATTCGGCACGATCTGCCCATTCGATGATGCTGACGGCGTGCTCCTGCCCCAGGAAGTCGTCCACCCCCAGGCTCCACGCCTCCGCCACGCCCGACACACGGTAGAGATCCACGTGATAGAGCCTCTCGTCATCTTCCGGCCGCCCATACTCACGGATCAGTACAAAGGATGGGCTCACCAGTCGCTGGGTCACCCCCCAGCCACGGCCGATCCCCTGGGTCAGATAGGTCTTTCCGGACCCCAAAGCCCCCTCGAGACAGACGATGTCCCCACCTTTGAGAAGCATGCCCAGCCGAGCACCCAGCCGCTGCGTCTGCTCAACACTCCGGCTGATGAACTCCAGCATGTGCTTCTCAAGTAAGACCATGGTGTCGTCCCCGATCAGAGCACAGTTCATCGGCCGATTATACAACCGTTGTGCACGGGCGACAAGCAACGGGTGGGGCGAGCTGGTGCGGTTCGGGCAGGTGGGAACAGGGCGTGCAGGGGAGAAGTAGCAGGGACCCTTCCGTACACGGGGGGATAGGTTCGGGAAGATAGACCGGGGCTCCCCGGCCCCCTCTCAGATCGGCTGTAGCGTACGCAGTTAGCGCAGATCACCCAGTAGCGATATAATCCGCCGGTGTGCCGGACAGACAATAGGTTCTTCGACAGGCCGTATGGATCACGAGGAGACGTCAGCGTGCAATGCCTGGTCATGTCGGATATCCACGCCAATCTTGCCGCTCTCGAGGCCGTCCTGGATGACGCGCCCGATTTCGATGAACTCTGGTGTCTGGGCGACCTGGTGGGATACGGGCCGAGACCGAACGAGTGTATCGAGCGCGTCCGCACCCTGCCCCATACGAGCCTAGCGGGAAACCACGATCGTGCGGCCCTGGGAAACCTGAGGTTGAGCAGCTTCAACCCCGTCGCACGTAGGGCCAACGAGTGGACGCAGCAGGAGCTGACGGCACGCGCGCGCACCTACCTAAACGGACTCCCATCCAGCCTGCAAAGAGGCGACTTCTGCCTGGCCCACGGCAGTCCGCGCGAGCCAGTGTGGGAGTATATCACGGACACCGGGGTGGCCTGTGCGAACTTCGAGCACTTCTCCACGCCGGTGTGCCTGGTGGGTCACACCCACGTGCCGGTCGTGTTCAGGCTGGATAAGGAGAGTGCACGCTGTCGGGCGGAAGTGCCGCCCTTGGCCGAGCCCATTCAGCTCGGGCCGGATCGGGTGATCATCAACCCGGGGAGTGTGGGGCAACCCCGGGATGGCGACCCGCGGGCGAGCTACGCCGTGCTGGACACCGAGGCCAAGACGTGGGAGTTCCGACGGGTGAGCTACGCTGTTGAGATCACTCAAGAGCGGATGCGGGCCGAAGGGCTGCCGCGGTACCTGATCCAACGGCTTCAGGCTGGCCGCTGAGGGGAACTTGTGGGCACCCGCGAGCGTCTAGGATATGAGGAAGCTAGCTTGGAGGCTCCAATCTGAGGAGGAGAGAGTGAGAAAGAGAGTAGGATCGGGGATTGTCGTCTCGCTGTTGGTACTGACTGTCGTAGCCTGTGCCGCCGCTCCGCTGCCCGAAGCGTTCTTGGCTGATGAGGCCAGAGCACCGGCGATGCCGGAGATGGAAAGAGCCGCAGAGGAGCCCAGTGCGCC
>SKLM01000349.1 GCA_007123205.1 Thermoflexales bacterium | reverse complement strand
CTTCCTCACGCCGGCCGAAGACACCCCCTGGGGAGCGCTCCTCCGCCGTCGACCAAGCGCTGAGCGCCGATGGGCGGCTGCAATACTATCCTAACACGACCCTGGCGCTCTTGTACAGCTCCGACCTCCGCCCACCGCTGACCGACGGAACGCGTTGGGCAAGCAGAGTGTCCGCCGTGGCTCCCGTATGACATCCTCTCAGCTGCCCCCGGGCTGACGACTCCTGCGTTGACCAATAGAGCCTCCCTTATCCGTGGGCCGCCAGCCGGGCGATTGGACTGATCGAACCGGGAGACCATTGGACCTATGCAAAGGGGGCGATTGGACTTATAATGTGGGTCGATGACGATGAGCATCGAACTGCGACACGACGCCAGCAGGCCCCTATACCTTCAGATCCGGAACTGGTTCCAGAACCAGATCGAGCGCGGTGTTCTGCTGCCGGGTGCGCGGCTTCCCGCGAGCCGGGCCCTGGCGGCCGATCTGGGGGTGAGCCGCGTCACGGTGGTGAATGCCTATGCGGAGCTGGAGGCAGAGGGGTGGGTGCGGGCTCACGTGGGACGGGGCACATTCGTCTGCGATCCCGGGCGGTGGGAACGGAGCGGGCGCGACACGCCGTATGGCTGGGAATCGACCTTCCTGGGCCCCTCGGGGGTGTCGGCCGGCGGGATGGTGTCCGACATGCTCCACCTGGCGCAACACCCGGATCTGATCTCCTTCGCCATGGGTGCGCCGGCGACCGACTCGTTGCCGGTGCGCGATTTCCGCGAGATGATCAACCAGGTGCTGCGGCGGGATGGCGGGGAGGCGCTCCAGTACGATGAGGCCATCGGCTATGAGCCGCTTCGACGGCGGATCGCTGGCATGCTGGCGGCGGAGGGAATCGCGGTCGGCCCTCGTGAGCTCTTGATCACCTCTGGCTCCCAACAGGGGCTTGACCTGGCGACCCGGGTTCTGACGGAGTCGGGTGATGTGGTGATCACGGAGAGCCCCACCTACGTGGGTGCACTCGATGTGCTCCGATCGAACGGTGTACGGGTAATGGGTGTGCCGGTGGACGGAGAGGGGATGCGGGTCGACGTCCTGGAGAAGGTGCTCTCGTCCTGCGATCCCCGGTTCATCTACACGATCCCCGATTTCCACAATCCGACCGGGGTGACTTTGAGTCTCGAACGGCGCCGGAGGCTGGTCCAACTGGCGCGGCAGTGGGAGGTTCCCATCCTGGAGGACGGCGTCTGCTCCGAGCTCCGCTACGAAGGAACCTCTGTCCCGTCCCTCCGGGCTCTGGACGGCGGGGAGCGTGTCCTGTATATCAACTCGTTCTCCAAGTCCCTCCTGCCGGGCATCCGAGTGGGCTATATGGTGGTGCCGCGCTGGCTCCGGGAGCGCTTGGTTCTGAGAAAGCAGGCAGCCGATCTGTTCACCTCCTCTCTGATGCAGCGCGCTCTGGCCCATTACCTGGATGGAGGAAGGCTGTCGGAGCACCTGGCTAGCCTGCGACGGGTGTATCGAGACCGGAGGGATGGTATGCTGGCCGGCCTGGCGCGGCGTATGCCCGCAGGTACGAACTGGATTCGTCCTCAGGGTGGACTCTGCCTGTGGGCGACGCTGCCCGAGGGGATGTCGGCTGGTGAGCTGTATCTTGCCGCGATTGACTACGGTGTGGCGTTCGCCGTCGGGTCCGTCTTCTTTCCCGAGGACGCCGACCGATCGTCCCTGAGGCTCAACTTCGCCAGTCACCGTGGGGACGTCATCGAAGAAGGCCTCCGACGGCTGGCGCGGGCGGTGCAGGAGCAGCTGCCAGGGTCTGCCGCGAAGGCTCGGAGACCGGACGTTCGGACGCGTGAGCGCGTTTCGATCACTGAGAGGAGAGGATAGGAGATAATGGAAGAACTGGAGATTCGGCAGATCGTGTTGGCCGGGGTGATGATCGCCCTGGTGGCTGTGTTCACCCTCGCGGTGAGAATACCGTTCCCCCTCACGCAGGGCTACTTCAACTTCTCCGACGTGGGGGTTTACCTGGCTGCCTTCGCCTTCGGTCCCTGGGTGGGCTTGATCGCTGGGGGTGTGGGTACGGCTCTGGCCGATACCGTCGGCGGGTACCTGATCTACGCCCCTATCAGCCTGGTCACGCGCGGCCTGCAGGGTCTCGTGGCCGGTGCCGCGGCACGGCGGGATCCCGGTGTGGCCTCGATGGTACTGGGCTGGGTGTTGGGATCCGTGGTGATGGTGACGGGCTACTTCGTCAGCCAGGCCTTCATCCTCAGGATGGGTATCGGCCCGGCGACGGCGGAAGCGGTGGCGATCAACCTTCCGCAGGTTGTCATCGGTGGGATTGTGGCCGTGCCTTTGGTGCTGGCCCTGCGGCGCGGGTATCCTCCTATTGTGCACTGGGGCCGTCGCCGCGCCTGAGCCTCCGGTAGTCCCCTCGGTGGCCCCCTGCCTTGTTGTAGATGACGTCCATGTCTCTTACCCCCCGCCCGGTCCGGGGCTGGAGGGTCCGCACGTGCTGAAGGGCGTTTCCCTTTCCGTGGCGGAGGGTGAGTGCCTGGCGCTGTTGGGGCCCACGGGGGCGGGGAAGTCGACCCTCTGTCTGTGCCTGAACGGCCTCATACCACACCTGGTGGAAGGGACGTTCCGCGGTGGCGTGCACGTCGCGGGTCACAGTACCCTGGAGAGCACCCCCGGAGAGCTGAGCCAGACGGTGGGACTGGTGTTCCAGGACGCAGAGAGTCAGTTCGTCAGCATGACGGTCGAGGATGAAGTGGCGTTCGGGCTCGAAAGCCTGGCCCTGCCGCCGGACGAGATCGAGAGGCGGCTTACGGAGGCCCTGGAGATGACGGGGGTCGCCGGGCTGCGCTCCCGCTCTCCCCTGGAGTTGTCGGGCGGGCAGAAGCAGCGGGTAGCCCTGGCTGCCGTGCTGGCCATGCGCCCCCGGGTGCTAGTGCTGGATGAGCCCACGACGAACCTGGATCCGGTGGGGAAAGCCGCGCTGCTGAAGGCGATTCGGCGGCTGCGGAAGGCATGGGGGACGACTGTCGTCTGGGTGACGCAGGACGTCGACTGGGTGCCACAACTCGCGGATCGCGTGGCGGTGCTGTGGAACGGTCGCATCGCTCTGATAGGGGGGCTGCCGGAGGTCTTCGATCAGGGAGCGCTGCTGCGCCGGATGGGCCTCCGGGTTCCCCAGGTGAGAGAACTGGCGGCCCGGTTCGACCGTGCCGGGCAGGGCGGGCACGCGTGGTTGGGGATGGATGAGGCAGCGGGGGTACTGCGAGGACGGCTTGGTGGCTAGGGTCGCCATCGAGTTGGAGAACTGCTCCTACACCTACGACGGCCGAGTTCGTGCTCTGCGTGAGGTGAGCTGCGCGATCGAGGCGGGTAGCTGGGTGGCTCTCGTGGGCCAGAACGGATCCGGGAAGAGCACCCTGGCCAAGTTGTGCAATGGCCTGCTGCGCCCTCAGCAAGGCCGAGTGCGCATCAACGGCGTCGATATACGCCATCGACCGGTGGGGAGCGTGGCTCGTGAGGTGGGGTATCTCTTTCAGAACCCGGATCATCAGATCTTCGCGCCCACGGTACGCGAGGAGATCGCGTTCGGTCTGCGCAACTTGGGGTTTCCAAGCCCAGAGCGGGAGCAGCGGCTGTGGTCGGCGCTGGAGGCCTTTGATCTGACCGCGTACGCTGATCATCCGCCGGCGGTGCTGGGGTTTGGCCTGCGGCGTCAGGTGACGGTGGCATCACTCTTCGCCTGGGGCCCCCCGATTCTTATCCTGGACGAGGCGACTCAGGGACTGGACTGGGAAAGGAGTGAGAGGCTGCTGGATCGGTTGCGGGAACGCCAGGATGCCGGGCACACCATCCTGTTCATCACGCACGACATGCGGCTGGTGGCGGAGCGAGCGAGCCGCGTGATGGTGCTCCACCAGGGTAAGCTGCTGGCCGAGGGCCCGGTGCGGGAGATACTGGCTCGGCCCGATCTGCTGGCCCGCGCTTCGGTCAGTCCGCCGCCCGTCACCCATCTGTCGCAGTTGCTCCGCCCGTGGGGTATGAAGGGGGAGAGCCTGACCGTCGAGGATTTCTACTGCGAGTACTCCGCGCTGCTCGCCGAGCGAGAGGGGGTCTGAGCGGATGGGCCCTGGTTTCGACCTCTACGCGGCAGGCACGTCGTGGCTCCACCGGCTCGACCCCCGCACGAAGATGGCTTTTGTGGCTGCGAGCTTCGTGCTGCTGCTGCTGACCGGTCAGATCATCCTGGTGCTGACCTACCTGGCCCTGGTGCACGCGGTGCTGCGCCGGGCGGGCATCCCATTTCGCCGGATCGGCTGGCTGTGGGCCCGCATGTGGCCGCTGACTCTGCTGATTCTGGTCCTGTGGCCGCTGTCCAACCCTGCCGGGGAGCCGGTGCTGGTCGCCTGGTGGCGGATACGGATCACCCTCCCGGGCGTTGGGCAGGGGCTGTTGGCCGCGCTGCGGGTGAACGGACTGGCCTTTGCCGTCTATGTGCTCCTGCTCACCACGGATCAGAGCGGGTTGGTGCACGGTCTGGTGGGGATTGGGCTCCCCTTCGAATGGGGCCTGGCGCTGGCCATCGGGCTGCGCTATCTGCCCTTGCTGCTCGGCATGTACGGTACCATCACGGACGCTCAACGGGCGCGCGGCTGGACGCCGGAGGAAGAGGGGCTCGCGCGGCGGGCGCGCGCCTATGGGCCGACGTTGGTGGCGCTGGTGATCGGGGCGCTGCGTCTTACGGACGGACTGACGCTGGCCCTGGCCGCCAGGGGGTTCCGTCCCGGGCAGCCGCGGACGACGCGGCGGCCTCTCCGCTTCGCACAGGTGGACTGGGTCTGTCTGGTTGGGATCGGCGTATTGACACTCGCCTTGGTGGCCGCTGAATGGGTCTATCTCTGAGCAGGTGCGAGCTGCTGCG
>SKLM01000052.1 GCA_007123205.1 Thermoflexales bacterium | reverse complement strand
TGGCGCAGCGGCGCCAGATCGAGGAGATGGAGGACTTCCTCGACCCGCAGGCGCATGTCGGTACGCTCCACAGCGGCGTTCTCCAACGCAAAAGCGATCTCATCCTCCACCCGATCCAGCACGAACTGCGACTCTGGATCCTGGAAGACGAAACCGACGATCTGACTGAGAGCCTGTGGCCCCTCGACGATGGGGTCGCGCCCGGCGACGGTGATAGATCCGGTGACCGTACCGCCGGTGAAATGCGGCACCAGGCCGTTAAGGCAGCGCAACAGGGTCGATTTCCCCGATCCAGAAGGACCCGCCACCAGAACGAACTCGCCCTCAGCGATCTCCATGGAGATGTCGTCAAGCGCCCGATCGGGCGAACCGGGATAGGTGTAGGTCAGGCGATCGATCCGAATCATAGCTGTCCTTCCTCCTTCCTGCGCATACCGACCAGCGCCGGCACGACCAATCCCAGCAGACCAAGCCCGATTAGGGGGTCGAAGCCCGGTGCGCTTAGACGTGGATAGGGTGAGTAATAGAGAGCCTCACTCTGGGAGAGGGCCACGGTGAGGGCCAGAGCGCATCCCAGCACGGCGGCACTGTCCCGATAGGACCACCGACGTGGGCGGTAGGTTGTGTGGGACACCGAACGTCCCGCTGACCAGAGGACGCTGCCAATCAGCAGGGTGCCAAGGAGCATCACGCCGATGGCAGGAAGGTGCCACGAAGAACCGAAGAGGTACGCCAACCAGCCCCCCAGCAGCAGCAGCAGACCCAGCGCCAGCAGTACCTGGCTACGCAGCGGTTGTGCGGCGTCCGAGACGGACCCGTATCCCCGGGCGACCATGGCTTCCGCCAACCCCATCGAGCGCTCCAGACCGCTCATCAGAAGGGGCATCACGATGGGCAGCCAGTCCCGCAGCCCGCGGACCCGGTGACCGCGGACCGCCTGGGCCTCGCGGATCCGCTGCAGGCTGCCCGTCGTCTGGGGGATGAACGTAAGCGCGATGGATAGCACGATCCCTGCGTCGTGAAACGCGCGGGGGGTAAGCTTGATGAGATCCCGGATGGGGGTGACCGCGTTGAAGATGGCAAAGCTGCTGAAGATGACAGTGAGAGCCAGGCCGTTCACTGCGCCAAAGACGATGGCCTCCAGAGTCACTGGCCCACCCACCACCGGGAGCCAGGCCGGCAGAGCAAACAGGACGGTGTCTCCAAAGGATCCGGTCAGGCTGTTGAAGAGGGCGGAGAGCGGGATCGCGATCATGGCGAAGTGGAAGGGCGAGAGAGGCGCGCGTCGACCCCCGTTGACGGTGCACGTGGTGCCTACCACCATGGTCACGAGGAGCAGAACGGCCGCATACAGGGGGTTCCGAGCGGACGAGGCTGTCACCAGGACCGTCATAGCCCAGAGAAGCCACACCCGGGGGTCAAGCATGGGAGCCTACCTCAAAGTGGAACCGCCGCTGAAAGCGGGTCAGAGCTTTCGCCATCGGCGCCCCCAGCAGAAGGATCAGAGCGACATTCCCCCAGGCCCGAAACAGGTCCCAGGCGAGCGAGGTCACCAGGTAGAAGACGGCATAGCGCCCCAGGGTCTCGCCCAGACTGATGCCCGGGGCCCAGGTCTGGTCGACAGGGCCCGTAGCGAAGGGCCAGAAGTAGACGTTGATGATCACCCCGTAGAGCAGTCCCCAGAAGAAACCGAAGACCGCGAGGAGTATCAAGGCCCGCGTCCCAATCCCGAGGTTGAGAGAATCATCCGACCGTCGTCCGGCAAGGCCGGGGATGCGCTTCAGCCACCCGGCGGTCAGGCCGACCCATCCAGCAGTAAACATCTGGTATGGAAGCCAGGGGCCGACTCCGCCGGTGATGAGGGCGGAAGCGAGCAGGCTGAAGGTGCCCATGAGGTAGCCGAAACGTCCGCCGAAGACATATCCGGCCAGGATGATCGGGGCAAAGACCGGGGAGAAACCACCGGGCAAGGGGAAGGCGACCTCCAGGAAGCGGAGGACGCTGGTCACTGCCACAAGCACGCCGAGCATGGCAACCGTCTTGGCGTTGATGGCCTGTCCCTGTAGTTCCACCGTCAGCGCCAGCACGGAGAGGCCCACCAGGACGGCGGTCAGGAGCGGAGCCTGCTGGCTGCGGGCGAATAGGCCGGCGCCATCAGCGGCCACCGGAAGGAAGAAGGGATAGATGAACGCCAGGATCCCGATGGCCCCGGTCAGGAAGTATATCGCTCCCCCCAGCAGTCGTTCCAGGGTCATCTCCGGATCTTGGTTGCGAACACCAGCCAACCGAGCAGACCGACGGTGATGACGCCGAAAACCGCATAGCCCAGGTCGGGATACGGCGACGCCGGCTCCGCAGGGTCTGCTGGGAGCTGCTCAGCTGTCTCAGCCGATATGTCCTCAGTGCTGATCGGCGTGCTGGGTGGCTCAGCCATCTGTGTCGGCGTCGGTGTCGGCGTCGCCGTCGGCGACGAGGTTGAGGTTGACTGCGGAGTCGCCGAGGGAGACGCCGCCGGGCTCGGCCGACCGGTCGGCGTGGCCGATGGGATCACTGTCGCCGCCTGACGTGTCGGCGTCGGGGTTGGTGTCTCTCGCCGGGTCGTCGGTTGAGGTGTGGGAGAAGAAGGGTCGGACACCTCCGTGACCCCGAGGACCAACGTATAGATCTTCTCCTCCGTTGCTCCCACCACCCGGAGGTTGTACTCCTGGTGTTGCGTGGGGCAGACCTCGCGGCTGCCGACGGGACTAACCTGCTCGCCGTCCAGGTGGACTCGGTTGGCGTTGGCTGTGTCCCAACGGATCATCGTGCACGATCCGGCTGCGATGGGATTCTCATCGAGCCTGAACCATACCCGGAGTTCCGGGACTGGGGTGTCCTCTGCATCGGGTTGGGGTGTCTTGGTCGGCGCCGGCGTACTCGTCGGCGGGGCCGGTGTGTCGGCCGGCGGGGCGCAGATCTCGTCGAATCTCTTCACCGGCGGTTGCGCGCCGCTCGTGTTGAGAGATCCTGTCCCCCAGGCCCAGCCCTCCACGTCGCCATGCTGGACCTTCCGACTGCTGACGCCGATCTGGGAATACCGCCAGGATCCGTCGACCAGGTGATGGTAAGCCCAGTAGAGGCAGGGGCTCCCCTGGCACCTGCAGAAGCAGTTAGACGCAGGGCAACCACTGGTGCCGTTGATGTCGCAGACGATGGCGCCCATCGGATTGGAGGTGTCGGCCACCACGTCAAGGCCGGCGCGGCGCAGGACATCGTACCCTGTGATCGTCGGTTCGCTGAACTCGACGCAGCGCGTGATGTGATGGTCGCCGAAGTCAACGACCAGTCCAACACGGCTCGTCTGCTGCGCACGAGCAGCGGGGGGCCGCCCACTGAGCATGCTAAGGATTACGGCTGCGGACAAGGCTAAGAGGTAAAGACTCTCTCTGGGCTTCACGGGTTCCTCGCTACTGACTTTCGTGCGTCAAGCGTCTATTGTGTGGCGATTCTGTATGGGCTCCAGCCCATACAGAATCGCCACATCGGAGACCTTCGCTGCCCGAGGACAGGCGGCAGGAAGATAATCAACCGGCTCAGTCTCGCATCACCAGCGGCAGGTAGATCCGCGCCTGTCCCACGAACTCGGGGAGCCAGGTGACATCTCCCGGCGCTCCGCTCACCACGGCGCTCCGGGTCGTCGGTGCGAACGCAAAACCGTCCCTGGACGGCGTCACGAGATAGGTGGTGGTACTGGGAACAGAGACGGTGTAGGTTCCGCTCGCGTCGGTGAGGGCGAAGAACAGATCCTCAGCTCCGTCCGCCTCCATGTGGACGTCCGCCATTGGGTTCTCGCTCCCGGCTATGCGGCTCACCACCTGTCCCGAGATGCCGTAGCATGCGTCGAGAGCAGCGACCGTCATCGGAAAGGAGCGGTGCATGAGGGCTGGGATGACCTGCTGGGTAGCAAGCTGGTTGCTGCCCGATCCTGCCTGCCACTCGAAGCTCCCGTCGGGCAGCTGCATGCTTAGCAGATAACTGATGGGATCGCCTTCGGCGGCCGCCCACTTGCCGGTGAGGGGATCCTCACCGACGGCGAGCAGTGCCTGAAGGACGTAGGCGGTAGAGTTCGTGTCGCTCTCTGTGCTCCACGGTGAATCTGGGCTGTACGGGAAGCCACCGTCGTCGTTCTGAGCGTCCTCGAGGTAGGCGAGGCCACTTACCACACTGGTCGAGGTCACCGGCTCACCGGCGGCAATCAGGGCCTGGAGCGCCAGAGCGGTGGCATTGGTGTCGGCCCCGAAACCTGCGAACAACTCCCAGCCGCCGTTCTCCTGTTGGTGCTCTTTCAGAGATACCACCGCGGAGACTGGCACGCTCTCGCCGAGTGCCGTCGTTCCCAGGATGCCCCAGCCCTGGTATAAGGTGTCCGGGGAGAAGGTGCCGCTGGCAGCGTCATAGTGATCGAGAGGCTTCTCCGCGCCGATCGGCCAGCAGGATTCCTGTGCGGCGAGAGCCACGGCCAGCTTGCCCGATCCCGCCGCGTTCCGGTTGGCGAACTCCGGGCCGGTGCTCAGTACGTTCGCCAGCAGCGAAGGGCTGTGGCGCCACCCCGACGCATCGATCCCGTTGGCGCTGACCGCCATGAGCGTCTCCACGGTATCGTTGACGGACCCGAAGCTGCCATCGCTTCGTTGCTGCGCCCGTAGCCAGTTGAGCGCGTGGGCCGCCGCAGTGAGCTGAGGTGCGGGTGATGGGTTGATTGCGACCCAGTCGGGATCGCTGAACGAGAAGCCCTCCACGTGCTCCGTCTCGGAGATCACTGCACTGTCAATTCCCACCATTCGACCTGCCCAGTCTCCTTCAGACCAGTAGGAGGTGGACCAATAGCGGGTCCCGTTGTCACAGGCGCTGCCGTCGGGCAGGCTCGTGCCAACCCCCTCGATTCCGCAAAGCA
>SKLM01000074.1 GCA_007123205.1 Thermoflexales bacterium | reverse complement strand
GTAAGGCCTACAACAAACGATATGACCACAGGGGCACACTCTTCCAGGGGGCATACAGAGTCAGCCCAGTCGCCCAGGAGTCCCACCTACTCCACCTCTGTCGCTACATCCACGCCAACCCCGTCATGCACGGCGTGGTACCCGAGGTGACGGGGTGGCCGTACAGCAACTACCTCGAGTGGATCGGGGAGCGGCCGGGAACACTGGTAGATCTCGCCTTCGTCGACCACTACTTCCCGACCACCGCCGCATACCGCCAGTTCGTCCGGGAGTATATCGTCGACCACGAGCTGCCGCAGGCTCTCGAGCTAGATCTCGAGCGGTTGGAGCGATAGGTCGGCTTCTAGGTGGAGCCGGCCCCTCGATGGTGCCTTGCACTTCCCAGCGTGCGCAGCTAAGCCGTGCGAGGCATCTGGCCGTGAAGAGTCTGGTCGTTGACGGTCTCGACTACCAGGTGCAATGCACCTCTCAGGTGCAACGCACCCCCTGCGCGGCGCAACGCACTTCTCCACGCTGCAACGCACCCCTCCACGGTCAAGTGGTGCCTGGCGCTTTCAGATTGCGAGGCACCTGAGCGCACGTTAGCTGGACCGCTTGAGGAAGGGGGTCACCCCCCGGTCTCACGACGCCCCTCGCTCCAAGAGGTCTGCGACCCGCGCCGCGAATGTCAGTGGCATCACCCGTCCTCAGTGATTCAGTGGTTCAAAATGCCCCACGCCCAGCTGCAACGCCCCCCCAGGGTGCGTCGCCCCACAACGCTCAGAACTGACCACGCGGGCCTCTGTAGACGCGATACAAGCCCTCTGACAAGATTACGAGAGTTCGCTGAATCCCACGCTCGGAGAGAACTGCCGCCTTGAGGAAACGCTCAAGAACGTCGTTCACGGCTTCCACCGTCTAGTGTCTTAGCCTGAGAACAATGACCCCGACCTCACCACCTGAGGCAGCGTGGTATATCTCGCCGAAGTCCAGATCGTGAGTGATAATCACACGACCCTCGCGTTTGGCCAAGCCGACAACCTCGGAATCGCTCAGACCCCGCGGGCCGTCGCGAAGCAAGGAGCGGCAAGCATAGCCCAAATCCTCGAGATGACGCGCACATTCGGGCGAGATATTCTCATCCGCCAGGAATGCGATCATGCGGATGAGCTCAAAGGTTCGAGGTCGTGTACTTCCTCATACCGCATCCTGCGTTCCGCGTAGTCCAGGACCGCTCGAATATCATCCTCGGTGAGGGTGGGGTAGGCCTCGATGATGCGCGCAAAATCGTACCCGGACGCCAGGAGATTGAGAACGAGGTAGACGGGAATGCGGGTGTCGGCAATCACCGGTTTGCCGCAGAGGACATCGGGGTTGACCTCGATCCTGCCTGCCATCGCGCGCCTCCCAGTTGTTGTCTGGACTACTCCAGACTCGATGAAGAGCAGTTCAATTCTACCATACTACCGTGCTGCGGCAACAGGGCGACGCTGGGGGCGAGGCAGCGTAGGAGCGGGGGAGCAGAGGACCGGAGGAGCAGGCAGTGAGCCGGGGAAGAGTCAACGCACCTCTCCGCGGCCCAACGCACCCCTCGGGGACCCGATGGTGCCTCGCACTTGGGAAGTGCAAGGCACCTGGTCGCACGTTACCTGGACACCGCAGACCTGCATCTGTCCAACGTGAGATCATAAGCCGTGCGACCCGCCTGGGCGGGAAGAGCTTGGTCCTTGACGGCCTCGAGTCCCAGGTGCAATGCACCTCTCAGGTGCAATGCACCCTAACCACGGTGCAACACACCCCTGCGCGGCGCAAAGCGCCTCTCCACCGCTCAGCGCGCGGGGATGAGGTCCCTCACGGGGCATACGGCTGCCCCTCCGGCCCTCCATAGCGGCGGTAGCGGGCGGTCTCCCGCGTCTTCTCGCCGGCCTGGATCGCCTCTTCCGGGCAGAAGTGGTAGCAGCGCATGCAGTAGATGCAGCGATCCCGGAACCGCGCTCGCCCGTCGCGCAGCTCCCAACTCCGTGTCGGGCAGTGGCGCACGCACCACCCGCAACCCGTACAGCTCTCGTCGGCGTAGAAGCGCGCCAGGAGCAGCGACCCGAAGGCCGCGTACCCCCACCGCTGAAACCCGCCACCCACCCGCCCCACCAGGCCCGTACCCTCGTAGTGCTCCGCTCCGCGGTGGATGCGCTCCGCCAACCGGGCCACGCGCGGCCCGGCAAGCTCCAGAATGCGCTCCACTCGCTCCGGCGGCGGGACGGGAAGGAAGTCCACCCTGGGGATGCAGAAGTTGTTCGGCATCTCCACGTTGGCGCACAGGAAGAGCTCGTACCCCGCGTCGGTCAGCGGCTGGGCTCCGTACCAGGCCGTGTCCCCCGCCCAATACCCGGCTGTGGTCACGGCGAATAGGGGCTTGCCTCCCGGCGGCAGTTGCCCCAGATAGTCCCTCATCACCGGGGGTGCGAAGGAGCTGTGGACCGGAAATGCGATCCCCAGGGTGTCCCACTCCGCTGGATCGATCTGAGAGGGCGCGAACGTTTCGCACGACCGCGTGGTCACTTCATCCCCGAGGGCACGGAGCTGCTCGGCCAACTCCCGCACCACCCACGCCGTGTTCCCCGTGCCGCTGAAATAGACGATGGTCACTCTCATGTCGACGGACCCGATCCTCTCCAGAAAAACCCCGGCCCCTCTACGCAAGCGCTACTGTAAGCGACCCCAGAGAATCTGTCAACAAGAGGGCTTTGAAAAACACTCCAAGCGCCTGATCACGCAAGGCGGACGGCCGACCGTTGGCGTGAAGCCGACCTCAAACAGCTGCCCTATGGCGGAAAGCCGGGTTTTGCGCCACGTGTCTCCCACCCATGGAGCTGATGGCGAGTTATCCAACACCCTGAAAGAGGGTATTGACAAACACGCTCTCCTGTTGTATAATGTAAGTAAACATTTACTTGCTAGCCCAAGGAGATGATGATGAGCTCCGAGGAGACCAAAGGGCGCATTCTGGAAGCGGCCAGCGAGATCTTCGCCCGCGACGGGTTCGCCGGCGCCCACGTGGCCGAGATAGCCGAGCGGGCCGACGCCAACGTGTCCCTCATCTACCGCTACTTCGACAGCAAGCAGGGCCTGCTCCAGGCGCTGCTGGACCGCTTCATCCGGGCGGGGCAGGCTCAGCGGGACGAGCTGTTCGCCGGTCAACCCCTGCCCTCCACCCCCCAACAGCTGGACACCCTCGTCCGTTGGGCCTGGGATTACCTCCAGGAGCAGCGCGACCTGGTCAAGATCGTCCTCTTCGAGTCCCTGAAGAGCGACGACCCCGATGCCGCGTTGATGGAGCTCTTCGACAAATCGGTGGTCAGCCGTCTGCCCCCATCCCTGGCCCGCCGGCGCGACGACGAGGCCCTGGAACTCGACCTGGCCGTCTTCTTCTTCGGCATGATGCCCTTCGCGAGCTTCCTCGTGTTTGGGGAGCTCTGGGCAGCCCATCTGGAGGTGGATTTCGAACGAGCGCGGGACACGTTCTTCACCGTCTTTGAGGATCTGTACGCGCGCGACATCCTCGAGCGCCTGAAGCACGTCCGAGCGGAGAACCAAGAGGAGGACGTATGATCACCCTGGAGAATGTCGCCAAACGGTATGACATGGGCGCTGTCAGCGTCGTGGCCCTCGACGGCGTGAGCCTGCACATTGAGCCGGGCGAGTTCGTCGTCGTCCTCGGCCCATCAGGGAGCGGCAAGACCACCCTGCTGAACATGATCAGCGCTCTCGATACGCCCACTGAGGGGCGCGTGGTCGTCAACGGCCAGGACATCACCGAAGCCGGCCGGCGCGCGCGGTTCGCCTTCCGCCGTGAGACGGTGGCCCTGATCTTCCAGACCTTCAACCTGTTCCCCACCCTCACGGCGCTGGAGAACGTTCAGTTCGCCGTCGACCTGCGCCGCCGGGAGGGGACCAACGGCACCGCCGAGCGGGTCCTGGAGAGCGTCGGCCTGGGCCCGCGCATGCACCACTTCCCGCGGGAGCTCTCGGGAGGCGAGCAGCAGCGGGTGGCCGTGGCGCGGGCCCTGGCCACGGGAAACCCCATCCTGCTGGCCGACGAACCAACCGGCGAGCTCGACTTCCGCACCGGTGTCGAAATCCTGCAGTTGCTGGAAGATCTGACGGAGGCAGGGAAGACGGTGCTGGCGGTGACACACAACCGCGAGATCTCGCGGGCCGCCGATCGGGTCATCGAGTTGAGCAGCGGCGAGATTGAGCGCGATGGCCCGCCCCAGGGTGGTCGGGCCCAGATCGCCGATCTCCACTGGTAGAGGAGTCGATGCCATGAGACCACTGTTCTGGCTCCGATGGGCCTGGCGCGACCTGCGCGAGCGCTGGCTGCAGGTGGCCGCCATCGCCCTGATCATCGGCCTAGGGACGGGTATGTTCGCCGGCTTGGGCGGACAGGAGACCTGGCGTATCGAGTCGATGGACATGAGCTACCAGGCGCTCCAGCTCCACGACCTGCGGGTGCGGCTCACGACGGGCAGTTTTGTCCATCAAGAGGAGGCGCTGACCGCGTTGAACGGCGTCGACGGCGTGGCACGGGTCGAACCGCGCCTGGTCATGGACACCCTGGTCGATGCATCCACAGCCGAGGAGACGGTATTGGTCAGCGGCCGGGTGGTGGGTGTCGACCCGACGGACGGCGGGCCGTTCGTAGATCAGATCCACAATGACGGTGGCCGGTCGCTGGAACCGGGCGATACAGGTGCCGCGGTGTTAGAGACCAAGTTCGCGCGCTACTACGACCTGGAACCGGGCGCCCGGCTCACGTTGATCGGCGGCATCGGGTTAGACGTGGTGGGCCTGGGCCAGTCGCCCCTCCACTTCCAGATCGTGCCTGAGGAAATCGGCGTCGGTATCCAGGGCGAGGCCAACATGGCCGTGCTCTACGTACCCCTCTCCACGGCGCAGG
>SKLM01000114.1 GCA_007123205.1 Thermoflexales bacterium | reverse complement strand
TGTAGAGATCGACGTCGTTGACCAGCACGACGCCGTGGGTGGCGGGGCGGAAGCCGTTCATGGCGTCCATCAGCGTCGACTTGCCGGCGCCACTAAGGCCCACCAGGGCCACGAACTCCTGGGGGTGTATGGAAAGGGAGATGTCCTGCAGCAGGTTCAACTTCGGGGTGACCCATTTCTGCAAGCGGAAGGCATCGATGCGCAAGCCCTCGTCGGACATACAGGCCAGGGAGTTCTCGCCCACCTGGAGCCGATAAGGCCCGATCCGAATCTCGTCCCCCTGGTTGACCCAGGCCTCGGTCTCGATGCGCTCTCCGTTGACGAAGATGCCGTTAGAGCTCCTCAGATCCCGCAACCGCGTGCGCATGCCGAGGCGCTCGACGAGGGCGTGGTGGCGGCTCACCTGTGGATGGTCGAGCACCATATCGTTGTCGCCCGCACGCCCCACCGTGGTCGTATCCGTAGTGAGCCGCAGGGTCTGGGCCGGAGGGAGCGACGGGCGCTTCTGCACTGGCCGGAAGCCGATGTGCTCCCGGAACTCGACAGCCACGCTCCGGGCCAGGTGGACCACGTCACCGTCGTGGAGCGCTTTCCGGGCGATGCGCCGCCCCTCGAAGACCAGCCCGTTCCGACTCTCGAGGTCGACGATCCACAGGGCGCCATCGGCGTACTGGATCCGGGCGTGGTGACCCGACACGGTGGGGGACGCCACGACGATGTCGCTGTCCGATGAGCGGCCCACGGTCACGGGGAAGCGCTCCAGCACGTGGCGCGTCTGCCGTCCATCGGCGTAGACGACCAACCCCGCCGGCCCCTCTGGCGACAGCCGCACCTGGTCGGTCAGGGGCGGGGGCGCGGGCGCGTCGGGACTGGTCACCCGCACGGCGAAGGCGTGGGCCCCGATGGTGATCGACTCACCGGGCCGAAAAGGGACGGGCTGCCGGTTGGGGATCGGGTCCCCGTTCAGCTGCGTGCCGTTCAACGAGCCGAGATCCATCACCGCCCATCTTCCGGCCCTGAAGGAGAGCCGGGCGTGATGGCTGGACGCGCGGGGGTCCTCCAGGATCACGTCGTTATCGGCGGCCCGCCCGATGGTGATCTCGGCCTTCCCGATGGCCAACTCATCCATCCGGCCACCGAAATGAGCCTGGAGCGCCAGATTGCGGACCGGGGCCGCCTCCGGCTGCTCCGCCTGCTTTACCCCAGGCCGGGCTGAGGGGCCGGGCCGGTCCGGTTGGGACGGGGCGGTGGTCAGCTGGAAGGTCGTGTCGCCCATCCGCAGCACGTCACCAGCACGAAGGGTGCGCGGACTGTTGGCTCCGATGGGCTGCCCATTGACCAGCGTGCCGTTGGACGACCCCGTGTCGACGACCTCGACGGCGCTACCGCGGACCTGGAAGTAGGCGTGACGGGCCGAGATTCTGGGGTCCGGCACCACCAGATCGTTCCCCGGCGCGCGGCCGACCCGCAGGCCCGGCTCGGACCACTGATGACTGCGGACCTGCCCGTCCGGCAGCGTCACCCTCAATGAGAACCGTCGTGTCATTAAGCCGCCCTCCCGCCAACGATAGCACCGGCCTTCAGCGCCAGTGTCGAACACACCCAACCTGCCACCGCCGGTATCGGAGACGCTCTACGTGGCACCCCCGGCGTCGAAGGTGCCCGCCTCACGGCCTGACCCGGCTGCCACTCATCCGACGCCCACGGGATCCTCACGGCCATCCCCCGCGGCTATCAGAGGCGCCCTTCCCGGCACCGCCTGTGCACGGCGGCGGGTCGTACCGCCCGTTCCCAGCGGTGGTATCACCCCAATGAGACGATCTTGAATATGAAGGACCTCTCACCAAATCGCACGATGACCCCGTCCTCGAGGGTAACCGGCTCACGCACCCGGGTGTCCCCGACAAAAGTCCCGTTGGTGCTCCCCACGTCGTAGATGTGGAACTGCTGCTCCTCCAGCTTGATGACCGCGTGCTGGCGCGAGACCGTACCGTCGTCGATGGCGATATCACTCTGCTCGGCGCGTCCGATGGTCACGACGGGCATCGCGACGTCATATCGCTGCTCCGGACGGTCTCGATCGATGAGCAGCCCGACCTTCGACATCTTCGGTCGCTGGTCCAGGATGCGGGTCCGATCGGCCTCGGACGGCTGATACCCCGGCTGTGGGAACCCCGGCGGCTCGGATGGTCGCCCGTCATAGCGGGCACCCGGGCGCGGGCCGAAACCGACCTCGTTGTCCATCACCGTCGCTGGTGGCGGCACGCCGGGGCCCTCCGTCTCCAACCCGAAATCATCCACGGGTTCCGTGCCGCCGCGCGGGAAGTCGCCCATATCAGCTCCCGGCTCCCCGGTCCAACCCGGCGCGGAGGGATAGGGCGGGGGCTCCAGCGGCGAGAAATCATCGTCCAGACGGCCCCGCCGCCTCCGTATCACGAGCAACATCACGATGACAACCGCCAGGATGAAGAGGAAGACCGCACCGGCGAACAACACCACCTGCAACAGGTTGTCCAAAATCCAGTCGGTGGCGGCGGTGAGCCACTCTTCGTCGACCTCCAAGCCGTCATCCGCTACGGGCCCGGTCTCGACGCCAGGCTCAGCGACCGGTTCGTCGGGGGACGGAGCGGGCTCCTGGTCGTCCTCGTCTACCGTGGCCGCCGGCAGATAGAGCCGGTACTCCTGGAAACCCTCCAGCTGAGTCGGCGTGCGCACCCGCACCACCACGCTCTGGGGTGGAGCCTCCCGGTCCGCCCCGGAGTCGTAGCGGAGCACGTACTGCTGGCGCAGCATGGTCAGGACGTTAGTGAACAGTGGCGTGAAATCCTCCGCCGTCGCAGCGGCCTGATACATCCCCCCCGTGTTGTCAGCGAGTCGCCTCAGGTACTGCTCATCGAGGCCCGCGTTGCTGAGCCCCACCGTGAAGACGGGCGTGCGGGCGCCGACGGCGCGCTGGATGGTGTCGCTGTCGGTGCTGACACTGGTGCGGTCCATCCCGTCGGTCATGACGATCACCGCCCGCTGCGCCACCGGCTCGGTGGCCTCCGCCATGCGAACCGCCTTGATCACAGCGTCGTACAGGGGCGTGCCGGGGCCAGTCTCCTGGATCCGCTCGTGGAGGAAGCTGATCACGTTGAGCAGGCGGTTCCGATCGCTGGTGAAGGGCACGTCGTAGGCCTCGTCCAGATCCGCCGGATCGGTGCTCAGCCCCTGGCGCACCCCGACGAAGGCCGCTCGATTCGCGCCATCGGGGTCGTCGAAGAGATCGCTGAGCAAAATCTCAGTTGCCTCCTGGGCCGCCTCCATGGGCGCACCCCTGAGCGTTCTGAAGAGGTCAATGACGATGGCCAGCGACACGTCGGCATCAAGATTCGTGTGCGCATCCGCCGCAGTGGGCGCATACGCGACAGCCCCGTCCTCGATGATCTCGAAATGCTCCACCGTGAGGTCCGGAATAGGCACACCGGTTTGATCCCGCACGCTCACCCGGATCTCCATCGTCGGGAACGAGGACGCGTCTACCTCGTCCACCGTCACGGTGATATCGCCGGCCTGAGCACGGGCCGGGTAGGCCGCCGGCAAGAGGACGCCGACAAGCATCACCAGGATCAGCACAGCTCGCAGCCGCCGTGCGACGGGTGGGCCGCCGGGGGTGAACCAACGTGGGCCCTGCATAAGCCGCCTCCTCTCGATTCTGGTGGGGGTCACGATTTCCCCCCGAACGCCACCTGCTTGAAGACCAAGGTCGTCTCACCGAGGAGGATGAAGTCGCCATCCTTCAACTCGTGCCGGTAGATGCGCTGATCCCGGTAGGACTCTCTGTCCCCGGCAAACGTCCCGTTGGAGCTGGCCAGGTCGTAGAGGACGAAGGCCCCCCGGTCGTCGTCGCCCTCGCCGGGCTCCAGACGGACCCGGGCGTGGTGCCCAGAGACGCACGCATCAGCCGCCAGGACGATCTGACCGGTCTTGCGACCGATCACCGTCTCTGGCTCCAGGGTGAAGACCTGCCCGCGAGACCCTCCGGGACCCTCTATGACGGCCAGCCAGGCCAGCAGGGGAGCACGGGCCTCCGGCCGCAGTATCGTGGTCTGGCCGGCTGCGTCGGGCCGGGCATCGGGCGCGGGGGGCGGCGCCACAGGCCGGGGCGGCGTGGGATCCTCCACCAGGGGGGGCCACGACGCGTCGTGGAACAGATCGTCGATGGGAATGGTCGGGGGAGACTGGCCCCTGTTCTGGTCGGGCTTCCCCTCCTCGGCGTATGGGTCCATCTGCACAGTTGGTTTATCGTCCATGGCGGCTCCCTCCTGTAGCTGGCTTAGGGCGGCGGGGGCAATCACCCCGCCTGCTCATAGACTGCCAGTTCACGGTTGGATGATCGGTCTGGTGCAATCGGTGAGTTCCCGCAAAGACCCAAGAAGGTTGTCAATGGTCACCTTCATCGCAGCGCACGAAGGACGTCACCTCGCCGAGGTCAGCGGACGCCACCAACGCCGCTGGCAGTTGCGTCAGGCGGGATGCGGCCCGCGAGGGCAAGCAAGAAGGCGGCGGAAGGCGTCGATCGGCGGACCATGCTTGTGGAGCCAGTGTATCACATTCCGCGCCGTTTGTCCAGCCCTATTCCGGGTATGCGCGGTGCCCAGCTTGCGCGTGCGAGCCGCGCACCTCAGAATGGGAGAAATTCGCATGGCGGAGGTTGGGGTGGCGGGGGGTCTGGTGCGAAGTCGGGGTCGGAGACCCCTCGGAGCTAGAATCAACGCAAGGGTGCAAGGACGCAGGGGCTAGGGAGCTAGGGAGCAGGGGAGCGGAGGGGCTGGGGGGCAGACGGCTGTGCGCTGAAGTCGGGGTCACAGACCCCTCCGAGCCAGGACGGGTCCCGCTGAGCCCAGGGCAGAACCCGCTGAGCCGGAATCAACGCAAGGGCGCCAAGGTGCAAGGATGCAGAG
>SKLM01000323.1 GCA_007123205.1 Thermoflexales bacterium | reverse complement strand
GGGAGCACGCTGTTGATGTTGATCAGGGTCATCCCGATGCCGAAGAAGACGGAGTCGATGGTGAAGCAGATGAAGTTCCAGCGGTAATTGGTGGGTGTGGGCAGACGCTTATCCATGGTGGTCCAGTCTACCACAGAGCGCCCGGCCGTCAACATTTGGAACCGTCAGCGGATCGTTCTCAGTGGGTCTACGGCTCAGAGACGCAATGCTGGGTGTGCCAGCCCCGCTCGATGAGACTCGGCTGCCCTCGCTTCTGCCGCCAACTACTCATACAACAGCGTCGGCATGCGTTCTATAGGGGCGCCGACAGTATCCTGCCGCTGTCAACGTCAGCCAGGCAGACCCTTGTCCGATTGGAACCGCGTACGCTGCCTTCGCGGGCTCCCAACTGCCGCGCAACGACAGGTCTCATGAGTGTGGCGGGCGCGGCACCGAACCTTCGGGAGCAGAATCGATAGCGCCCGGGTACTAACCGTCCTATGCCGCGGAGTCCGGGCGCCTGTAAGGGATGTTGGGGCCGACGGCCCCGGCGAAGGCGAAGCCGTCGGCGGCAACGGAGTTGCGCCTGATCAGATCAGGTCGAACCGGTCCAGTTTCATGACCTTGTCCCAGGCGGCGACGAAGTCGCGCACGAATCTCTCCGCGTTGTCGTCTTGCGCATAGACTTCGGAGATGGCGCGTAACTGCGAGTTTGCGCCAAAGACCAGGTCCACGCGCGTGCCAGTCCACTTCAGGTCACCAGTGCTGCGGTCGCGGCCCTCGAAGGTCTGTCGATCCTCGGAGGTGGGCTGCCATTCGATGCCCATATCGGTCAGGTTGACGAAGAAGTCGTTAGTCAGCACCCCGGGGCGGTTGGTGAACACACCGTGCTCTGTCCCGCCGTAGTTGGCGCCCAGCACGCGCATCCCGCCGACCAACACCGTCATCTCCGGCGCGCTGAGGGTGAGCAGTTGGGCTCTATCCACCAGCATTTCCTCGGCAGAGACGTTGAAGATCGTCTTCAGGTAGTTGCGAAAGCCGTCGGCTTCGGGTTCGAGCACCGCGAAGGATTCTACGTCCGTCTGTTCCTGCAATGCATCGGCGCGGCCCGGCGTGAAGGGCACTTCTACCTCGTAACCGGCTGCTTCGGCGGCTGCTTCGACCGCCGCACAACCGCCCAGCACAAGCAGGTCGGCCAGGGAGACGCGCTTGCCGTCCTTCTGGGCTCCGTTGAAGTCCATCTGCACGTCTTCGAGGGTGGCCAGCACCCTGGCTAGCTGTTCGGGTTGGTTGACTGCCCAATCCTTCTGAGGCGCCAGGCGAATGCGCGACCCGTTGGCCCCGCCACGCTTATCGGAGCCGCGGAAGGTCGAGGCCGCGGACCATGCGGTGTAGACCAGCTCCGGGATGGAGAGGCCCGAAGCCAGGATGTCGGCTTTCAGGCTCGCGATGTCCGCCCCATCAACCAGAGGGTGATCCACAGCCGGGATGGGGTCTTGCCAGATCAGATCCTCTTCGGGTACTTCCGGGCCGAGATAGCGAGTCTTGGGACCCATGTCGCGGTGCAGGAGCTTGAACCAGGCACGGGCGAAGGCGTCCGCGAAGGCTTCCGGGTCTTGCTGGAAGCGGCGCGCAATCGGCTCGTAGATGGGGTCGAAGCGCAGCGACAGGTCCGCGGTGGTCATCATCGGCGGGTGTTTCTGCGAGGGGTCGTGAGCATCGGGGATCAGGTCCTCGGGCTGGCAGTCCTTGGGCGTCCACTGATAGGCGCCCGCCGGGCTCTTGGTCAGTTCCCACTCGTAGCCGAAGAGTATGTCCAGGTAGCCCATATCCCACTCAGTGGGGTTGGGCTTCCAGGCGCCTTCGATGCCGCTGCTGGTGGTATCGCCCCCTTTGCCGGTACCGAAACGGTTCTTCCAGCCCAGACCCATCTGTTCGAGGGGGGCTGCTTCGGGTTCGGGCCCGACCAGCTGGGGGTCGCCAGCGCCATGGGCCTTGCCGAAGGTATGTCCCCCGGCGACGAGCGCGACGGTCTCCTCGTCGTTCATCCCCATGCGAGCGAAGGTCTCGCGCACGTCGACGCCCGAAGCAACCGGGTCGGGGTTGCCGTTGGGGCCTTCAGGGTTGACGTAGATCAAGCCCATCTGCACCGCGGCGAGGGGATTCTCCAGTTCGCGGTCGCCACTGTAACGCTGGTCGCCCAGCCATTCCGCTTCCGAGCCCCAGTAGATGTCCTCTTCAGGTTGCCAGACGTCCTCGCGTCCACCGCCGAAGCCGAAGGTCTTGAAACCCATCGTCTCCAGGGCGACGTTGCCGGTCAATATGATGAGGTCGGCCCAGGAGATCCTGTTGCCGTATTTCTTTTTGATGGGCCAGAGCAGACGGCGGGCCTTGTCCAGGTTGATGTTGTCGGGCCAGCTGTTGAGCGGCGCAAAACGTTGATTGCCCGTACTGCCGCCCCCGCGTCCATCCCCCGTCCGGTAGGTGCCGGCGCTGTGCCAGGCCATGCGGATCATCAGGCCACCATAGTGACCCCAGTCGGCGGGCCACCAGTCCTGCGAGTCCGTCATCAGGTCGGCCAGGTCTTCCTTCAGGACCGCATAATCGAGGTTCTTGAACTCCTCGACGTAGTCGAAGTCGGCTCCCAGCGGGTTAGAGGCCGGGGCGTGCTGGTGCAGTATGCTCAGATTCAGTTGATCGGGCCACCAGTCGGGATTGGAGGTGCCTCTGCTGGCAGGGGTGCTGCCCGTCTTCCCTGTTACGGGACACTTGCTGCGTTCACTCATCTTTGGTCTCCTCATAAGCGGTGCATATCGATCGTATAGCCAACGGCTTGAGCCGTCAGCTGCGCGTGATCACCGGGATCATCTTCCCTGCCTCGCGGAACTCCAGATGCCAATAGCTGTTACCTCCCGACCGATCCCCGCGGCCCCCTCTGCCCCACCTCTACTGAGCCATCCGTCCCGCTGACGGTTGTCTTTCCCGCGTCGCTCTCCCTACCCTGCAGAAGAACCGCTGGAATCCGTCACGCCCGCGACTGACATTCGGGGCATAGGCCGTAGAAGTCGAACCGACGACTGCTGATCCGATAACCCGCAAGATCGGTGACTGCTGCCTCAACAATTTGACCGAGGTTCACGTCTGCATCGACGATCTTGCGACAGCGGGTGCAGATGAGATGGGGATGCGGATAGGGCTTTCGACCGTCGTAACGGTTGTCTTGCTGGCTGAACTCAAGCTCCAGCACCTCACCCAACTGCTTCAGGACCGCCAACGTCTTGTAGACGGTGGCCAGGCTGGTTGTGGGAAACTGCTCCTTGATCTCTTCGTGCAGTCCAGCGGCACTGGGGTGGCGCTCACTGACGGAGAGAAGCCCGATCAGGGCCATACGCTGCGGCGTAAGGCGGTAACCCTGCTCCCGGAATCTGGCTTTCAACGCCCGCACTCTCTCTCTGGACATTGCTTTGTGGAATGAATATCCCCTGATAATCACTCTTTATAGAGAATTATACAACATGTCACGCAAGAGGTCAAGTCCCCGGATCCCCCCACCCGAACAGATAGCATTGGAGAACGGGGTTCCGCCCTTATCTCAGATCCTGGGACGGGCTTCATCGCCCGGAACTACCAGCAGCGGAGGGGTCCTAGAAGTAGGCCTCGTACCCTGGTATGCTGAGTTCATCCCGCATAGTCTGCAGTTCCCGCCGTAGATTGGCGTTGACCGGGATGCCCCGCTCCGGGATCAACTGCTCGTTCTCGTGCTCTTTCTCTCCGGCGACGTAGATGCGATCCTGACCCCGTGCCTTGCGGGCGCCCTGCAAAGCCCGCATAATCTGGCCCGTGAGCCGACGGGAGAACTCCAGTGGAAGGAAGTGCTCGATATCGATGGCCAGGAAGAAGTGGCCCAGCATATACGGTCGCTGGGATCCATCCTCCTCGAAACCCAGCAGATCCTTCATAAACGCGCCGCCGCACAGTGAGGTCGACAGGATCTCAACGATCGTGGCCAGATCGTAGCCCTTGTATCCGGCCATCACCTCACCAGCGCCGCCCAGCGGTAGCAGCGCTGCCTGTGCCTGGCCGAGATTCTCGAGGGCCCTGTCGGGATCAGTGAGCGGATTGCCTTCGGCGTCGATGACCCACCCTGGCGGTATCGGCTGCTCGGCCCGGGAGAGCACTTCAACCTTGCCGCGCTGGATGATGGATGTGGCGGCATCGAAGCAGAATGGGTGATCACCATCGGAGGGAGCGGCAAAAGCGATGGGGTTGGTCCCGAGCATCGGCTCGGTGCTGAACGTGGGGGCGATAGCCGGTCGCGCATTGGTCACGGTTAGGCCCATCATCCCCGCCTCCGCGGCCATCAGGGCATAATACGCCGCTATGCCGTAATGCGTGCTGTTCCGCACGGCCACGGCGCCCAAGCCATGGGTTTCAGCCTTGCGTATGGCCATCTCCATGGCCCGGTGGGCGATTACGTGCCCCATACCGTGATGCCCATCCACCAGAGCCGTGGTCTCCGTCTCCTTGACGATCTCTGTCTCCGTCCTGACCTGATGCTGGCCTCGCTGGATGCGGTCGTAGTAGTACTTGAGGCGCGCTACACCATGGGACTCGATGCCCCGCAGGTCGGCGGCGATGAGCACGTCGGTGCAGATGCGAGCGTCGGCCTCAGGGACGCCAAGACCCTGAAACACGTCCATCATAAGGTTCTTGATGACCTCGACCGGGATATGGGTGATCTCTGTATTCTCTGACATTTCCTTCCTGCCTCCCTTGGGTCTAAGCGCAGCGTGTGAATCGTCAAATGGTGCGAAAACGGGCAGCCCTACGGCGCCCTTAGACGGCGCCTCACTCTACCCAGTCCAACGTGCGCGTCACCGCCTTCTTCCAACCCCTGTACAGCCCGGAACGCGTCTCGGCGTCCATCCGGGGTGTCCAGGTCTGAGCGACCTGCCAGTTCTTGCGCAGAGTCTCGAGG
>SKLM01000149.1 GCA_007123205.1 Thermoflexales bacterium | reverse complement strand
CGTCGGGCGGCCCGTAGTTGACCCGAGCTGTGATGAAGGCGTGGTAATCGCCGCGGTCTGGGTGCTGGAAGACCCAGGGGTCGCGCCAGGCCTGATCGTCCCAGGCATCGAGGTCCAGCAGCTCGTACCAGCGGGGATCGGCCTCGATCCGGGGATTCGCTGGATGCTTCTGCCATCGCATCAGGTCGGTGGATGTAGCCAGCCCGATGCGCTGTATGAGCCCGCCCTCACTGGTGCGGCCCCCGGTGTAGAAGAGATACCACAGCCCCGCGTGCCGGATGATGGAGCCGGTCCACGGGGTGCAGGTATCGAACCCGTCGCTACCCTTCGGGCTGGGATGGAGCGCGTCGGCCAGCACGTCCCAGTCCCGCAGGTCCCGAGAGACCGCATGGCCGATCGAAACGTTCCAGTGACGAAGCTCCGGGGCGCCCAGGGAGCGCGGCGCCTGCAGGTAGAAGACGTGATAGTCGGGGCCCTCTTGTGCCAGCCAGAAGTCCCAGATCCACCTATCCTCCAGATAGAGGGTCACAGCTCCCCCGGTTCAGGTCCGCTGCACATCGGGCTCGCGAACAGCCTTTCCCAGAACAGTGCTCGGCTCGCCGCTTCTCTGGATCTCCGTGGCCGAGGACGCCGGGCTGCAGCCAGCCATTGGGTGATGTCGTCGGAAAGCCTGGACCAACTGCTCACACCAACCGGCCATTCAAGCTGGGACATGGGGCACACTGGCTCCGGCTGGGGGCGCCATCAGACTGAGGACGGGGCGCGCGGCGACACCGACCGCACGCGGATCAAGGCCTTGGTGATCTCGGCGATCACCGCGGGCACCAAGAGCAGGGGGAGCATCACCGTCCACTCTCGGGTACCGAGAGCCACCGTGTCGAAGACCGGCTGAAGGAAGGGGAGGTAGACGGCCGAGAGCAGCAGGACGACAGAGAGGGCCACGGCGTACTGCATGTACTTGTTGCTCAGGATGCCAATACGGAAAAGAGATGCCCGCTCCGAGCGCGCCGTGTAGGCACGGGCCAACTCCGAGGCCGAGAGGGTGACGAAGGCCATAGTCTGACCCAGCGCGGGACTCCCCGGGTCCCACATCCTGCCGATGTAGAAGGCGGCCAACACCACGCTGGTGATGGCGACGGTCTGTATCCCGATGCCCGTGGTCATCAGACGGTTGATGATGGGCTCGCGCACCGGACGGGGCGGCTGCTCCATAATGTCGGGGTCCCCCTTCTCGAGGCCCAGGGCCAGGGCGGGGGCGCCATCGGTGAGCAGGTTGAGCCAGAGCAGCTGTATGGCCGTCAGGGGCACGCCCCATCCGAAGAGAGTGCCGAGGAAGATGACCATGATCTCGGCCACGTTGCAGGAGAGGAGGAAGAAGACGAACTTGCGGATGTTGGAGTAGATGATACGCCCCTGTTCGACAGCGGAGACGATGGAGGCGTAGTTGTCATCGGTGAGCACCATGTCCGCCGTCTGCTTGGTCACGTCGGTGCCCGTGATGCCCATGGCGACGCCGATGGAGGCCCGTTTCAGCGCCGGGGCGTCGTTGACCCCATCCCCGGTCATCGCCACCACCTGATCCCGGGCCTTGAGGGCCTCGACGATGCGCACCTTGTGCTTGGGAGAGACACGAGCGAAGACGTCCACGTCGTCGATTTCGCGGAGCAACTCCTCGTCGGACAGTCTCTCCAGATCGGCTCCGGTGAGCACCCGGCCGTTGTCGGAGCGGACCAGCTGGATCTCCTCGGCGATGGCCCGGGCGGTGTCGGGGTAATCGCCCGTGATCATTATGGTGCGGATGCCGGCCCGGCGCGCCTTCTGCACAGCCGACTTCACCTCGGGGCGAGCCGGGTCGGTCATCGCCACCAGCCCAATGAGGGACAGGTCCCGCTCTACGTGATCAGGGTCGAGTTGATCGGGGACCGCCTCCAGGTGCCGATAGGCCACGGCCAGGACCCGCAACCCATCCCGCCCCAGGTCGCGGATAACGTTCTCGATGTGGGTCCGGCGGGCGGGAGTCAGCGGGACATCCACGCCATTCTCCAGGATCGCTTCGCATAGGCCTAGCACGACATCGGGGGCCCCCTTGACATAGGCCACGTACTGAGCAGCCTGATCAGGCTCCAATCCCCTGGATTGGCCTCGGTGAATCGTGGTCATACGCTTGCGATCGCTATCGAAGGGGATTTCCGCCACGCGGGGCAACCGGTCCTCGACCTCGTCACGCCACAGGCCAGCCTTGGCCGCTGCGACGACCAGGGCCCCCTCAGTGGGGTCGCCGACCATGCAGTAGTGCGAGTCGCAGTGGCCGGCTGTATCCTGGAGATTGTCGGGCTCGAGGTAGGCATCGGAGGCCAACAGCGCGCCGTTGAGCAGGGCCAGAATCTTGGGATGGTCATACGGATCGGCGGACTCGCCATAGTGGGTGAACCTGCCGTTGGGTTGATAGCCCTCCCCGCCGACGTCCAGGCGCAGATTGGCCACATACAGCCGTCGGACGGTCATCTCGTTCTGGGTCAAGGTGCCGGTCTTGTCGGAGCAGATGACGGTGGCACTGCCCAAGGTCTCCACCGCCGGCAGGTTACGAATGAGAGCGTGGCGACGCACCATCTCCTGCATACCCAAGGCCAGAACGATGGTCACGACGGCAGGAAGTCCCTCGGGCACTGCGGCGACGGCCAAGCTGACGGCTACGATGAAGAACTCCACGATCTCCTGCTGAGTCTCGGCCAGGTAAGGAAGCAGCCCCTGATCGGTCAGAATGGAGAGATCGGTGTCCTGAACGAGGGCCTGGACGAAGACGATGGCACAGATAACCAGCGTGCCCCAGCCTAGCCAGCGGCCGAGTTGATCGAGCCGAAGCTGAAGGGGCGTGGGCTCGTCTTCGTATGACTGGATCATCTCGGCGATCAGGCCGATCTCCGTCTGCATTCCCGTGTCGACCACGATGCCCGCGCCGCGGCCGTAGGTCACCGTGGTGCCCATGAAGGCGAGATTGCGCCGGTCCCCCAGGGAGGCCTCCGAGGCGAGCATCACATCGGCTTGCTTCTCCACGGGCACGGACTCGCCGGTCAACGAGGCCTCGTCGACTTTGAGGTTGGCCGTCTCGATGAGCCGGAGATCGGCGGGGACATAGCTTCCGGCCTCCAGGAATACGATGTCGCCCGGAACAAGCTCGCGCGCCGGGACGGAGATCCGATGGCCACCCCGCATCACCCGGGCTTCGGGGGCAGCCATCCTCTTGAGAGCGGCAAGGGCCTCCTCCGCCTTGCTCTCCTGGATCACGCCGAGGACGGCGTTGAGGATGACGATAGCCAGGATCGCGCCAGCCTCGATCATCTCCCCGAGGAGGAAGGAGACGCCGGCGGCCAGGATCAAGATAAGAATAAGGAAGTCCTGGAATTGCCTTACCAGCAACTGCCAGAACCCCGGCCGCGGGGTCTCGATCAGCTTGTTGGGGCCGTCGCGCTGCAAGCGGGCCGCAGCTTCCTCAGACGTCAGGCCCGCCTCCAGACCCACCTCCAAGGCCGCGGCCACGTCGTCAATGGACCGGTTGTGCCACACGGCTTCTTCCCTTTCCATCTCGTCCTCGCAGGTTCATTGCACTGAGCAAGGCGGAATTATAGCACGTCCGCGTTGCATAACAACGCATGAAGCGAGGGCATACGAGCAGGATCGGCTGAAGGAGCGGGAGAGCCCCACCCTGCGCGGCCGCAACACGCGCGTGCTGATGGCTGCAGTCGACCCTCCCCCCCTGAGCGGGCAGAATGGGGAGTCGGATCCTGCCCGTGAGCGCGAGAAGGTCGGGCCTGACCTAGGAGCGCGGAAGATCCAACATCAGCACCTCGAGGGTGAGGCGGGTGTTGGCATTTCGCTCCAGCCTCTGAATCGCCTCCCTCAAGGCCCTGATGATGTGGCTGCTGGTGGCTGTCCCGAAGCGACTCGCTTGCTCGTGCAGCTCACCCATACGGTCGATGTTGGTGATCGGGGCATCAGCCCCCGAGGACTCAAGTAGTACGTCCCGCCACCAGCCGATCCAGAGCTCCAGCACCTGCCGCGTGGTTACGGGATCCCGGGCCAGCGTCTCCGCGTAGCGGAAGCGATGGATCAGGGAACTGTCAATGAGCTCGTTCAACTCGTCCAAACGGCGGGCGCGGCGGCTCAGGGCCTCATCATCCTCAAGGGTGCGTACGGCCCAACCCAGCCGACCGCGGGAGAGGTGAGCGAGCAGAGCAGCCTGTTGCGAGCGCGCGCCCCAGTGGCGGATGAGGGCTTGCTCCACGACCGCCACCGGCAGGGGTCGCAACGGTATGTGCTGGCAGCGGGAGACGATGGTAGGGAGGAGGAGATCCGGTTCCCGGGCAAGGACCACCAGCACGACGTGCGACGATGGCTCCTCGAGCGTCTTGAGGAGCGCATTGGCGGCCGAGATGGTGGCTTCCTCGAAGCGCCGCAGCACTGCGACCCGGCAGCGGGATTCTACCGGGGTGAGCGTGAGGGTATGCTCGAGCTGGCGCACCTGTTCGATCTTCAGGCTGTCCCCCACCTCCTCGGACTCGACGATATGAAGGTCGGGATGGTTGCCGCTGCCGACCAGATGACAGGCACGACATTCGTCGCAGGGTCTGCGCGTCACCTCCGGATCCTGGCAGAGGAGGGCCGCGGCGAGTCGCCGGGCCAGGGTGGTCTTGCCCACCCCCGGGGGGCCGGTGAAGAGGTAGGCGTGCGACACGCCCTGGGTTACCACAGCGCGCTGCAGCGCGCCGACGGCCCAACGGTGTCCTACGATGTTCCAGCGGTTGTCTCGGTCCATCATTTGCCAGGGAGGGGGGAAGATGGTATAATCGTTCACGCTGTGGGCGGTTAGCTCAGTTGGCCAGAGCGCCACGTTGACATCGTGGAGGTCGCAAGTTCAAGTCTTGCACCGCCCACCACCGACCGGCTGGTTCCGATTCCAGCCGGTTTTGCTATT
>SKLM01000251.1 GCA_007123205.1 Thermoflexales bacterium | reverse complement strand
TCACCAACGCACAGCTGTTCGCAGACACTCAGCGAAAGGCCAGAGACCTGGCCGCCCTCAACACGGTAGCTTCCATAGTCAACCAGCCGCTGCCACTGCAGGAGATCATAGATCAGGCCCTTGAGAGGGTGAGGGCAGCAGCCGGCGCCGATGCTGCCGGATTGCAACTCTACGACCAGCCGAGCGGCGAGGTGCTGATTACCTCCTCCCTCGGGTTGGAGGCGGAGGACACCTGGCTGATGGGATGCGACACGGTGGAGAGCACCCTTCTAAGGGGCCTCGCTGAGTTCTGCGACTCATTCGTGAGGCACGACAGCGGCCCTGGACAGTCAACCGAAGTTACCCCGCCGACGGTCCAGACCGCAGCATACGTCCCGGTGATGATCGGTGACAAGACTGTCGGGATCTTGGGGGTGCTCACCCGGGAGCACCGGGACTTCACGGTGGACGAGCTGGATCTTCTGGTGGCGATGGGGCGTCAGCTTGGTGCAGCGACAGAACGAGCACGCCTGTCCAGGGATCTGGAGCAGCGGGCCCGAGAGCTTGAGGCGGCCCACGCTGTAGCCGCCACAGTCAATCGCCCCGGAAAACTCAACACCATACTGGGCGAGGGCTTGCGACAGGCCCTGACAGTGACAGAGCTGGAGATGGGGGCCATCTTCGTCTGGGATGATCAGGCGCGCGCCTTACGCCTCATCTGTCACCGGGGAATGTCATCGGACTTCGCGAACTGGATTCAGGGTCACGTAGCCGCCAAGTCACCGACCGTCTGGAGCCTGGTCGAGGACTGGGCGGAGGAAGGGCGGATAGACATTGAAGAGATTCCGCTCGACTCGGGCGACGTGCCGGACGAGCTGCAGGCTGAGGCGATCCGCCTGACGGCCGACGTGCCGCTGTTCGCCGAGGGTGAGGTGGTGGGGGTCCTCACCGTGGCCACCCGCTTAGCTCATCTGTTCACGCCGGAGGAGCAGTCGGTCCTACAGGCTATTGGACACCAGTTGGGTACGGCCATTGCCAACGCCCAGCTGCGCCAGGAGGCCCTTGATTCCGAACGGATGGCTGCTCTGGGACGGGTGGCAGCCGCCGTGGCCCATGAGCTGCGCAGCCCCCTCGGCAGCATAATGCGCAGCGCGGAGTTCCTGGCACGACCGGAGCTTTCGGAGCTCAGTCGTGAGAAACTCAGCAGTGCCATCGTTGCCATGGCACGTCGTCTGATCGACACCTCGCAGGAGTTGCTCGACTACTCCCGGGGCGGTCAGATGACCCTCCATCGAGTTTCCCGCTCCTTGCCGGTCTTTCTGGAGGAGGTGCTCGAGGTACTCGGCGTCGATTTCAGCGATCGAGGCATCGCTGTCGCCACCAACTGGGGATACACCGGCGCCGTTTACATGGACTCCGATCGAATGGCTCAGGTGGTGTACAACATTGCCGCCAACGCCCGAGACGCGATGCCCGATGGGGGTCAACTGACCGTCGCTACCGCACAAGTGGGGGACTGCGTCGAACTCCGTTTCACAGACACCGGACCAGGCGTGGGCCCAGATCTCCAGGAGCGGATCTTCGAACCTTTCGTCTCGCACGGCAAGGAGGAGGGCGCCGGCCTGGGACTGGCCATCGCCCGGCGTATCGTCCAGGAGCACGGGGGCGACATCGCGCTCGAGAGCCCTGGCGAGGGCGGCGCCACCTTCGCCGTACGCTTGCCCCTGGAATGAGCTCAGTCCGCAGCTCCCCCTAGGGTCGATCCCCCTTCTGGGGGTCGATCCACCCTTGGCGGATCCCCCACACCACCGCCTCGGTGCGGGAACCCACGTCCAGCTTATCGTAGATGTGCGTCAAGTGCGCTTCGACCGTGCGAAGGCTGATAGAGGGCTGCCGCCCGATGTTCCGGTTCGTCAGGCCCTCAGCAACCAGCGAAAGCACTTGGAGCTCTCGGTTGGTGAGCGGCGACGGCTCTTGCGTCTGCTTCGTCTCATCCATCAGCCGGCGCACGACGACGGAGACGGCCGCCGGAGCCAGCACAGATTCGCCCCGGGCCACAGCGCGAATGGCCTGTAGCAACTCGTCCAGGCCGGCCGTTTTCGACAGGTAGCCCACCGCACCTGCCCGCAGCAACTCAACGACGTACTGCTCCTCTTCGCGAGCGGTGAGCACCAACACGCGGGTGTGGGGACATTCGTCGCGGATCCGCCGAGTGGCCTCGAGCCCGTCGACGTGGGGCATCGCGATGTCCATCACCACCACGTCAGGTCGCACGCACCTCGCTAAGTGCACAGCCTCCGCACCCGTTCCAGCCTGGCCCACCACCTCCATGTCAGGCTGGTGGTGGATGATCTCGGCTGTAGCCTGCCGCACGACCGCATGATCCTCGGCCAGCACGACGGTTATCTTCTGCATCGCTATCCCCCAGCGGAATTAGGACCTCAGATCCGTCACAGGGTCACCTCGGGGCCCAAGCACTCTCGCCGATCCCCTATCTCATTCCCTCGAGGCGGATCAGCGGCTGCCGCGCTTGAAGCGGCCGACCTCAGGCCAGCCGAAAGGTCGCCCGCAGCGTCGGGAGGTCGACGTCCACCACGCGCAGCCGCACCGTGCTGTTCAGGGACCAGTCGTCGCGCAGCTGCATCTGGGTCTGGAGGTCCAGCTCAGGGATCAGCAACCGTCCGCGGTGATCCCACTTGTCGACCAGAACGGCCTCGCCGCACCAATCGGGATGCTGCATCAGATAGACCAGCGTCCAGTGCTCATCCGCCAGCCGGTCCGCCCGCCTAACGTCGCCCGCCACGGCCTCAGCAGCCCCGATGCGCTCCAACAACTCCTGACCTTCCAACAACGCCTGGCCAGTCAGATGGGATCGCAGCTGCTGGTGGACGACCAGATCGAGATAGCGCCGCAGCGGACTCGTGGCCTGCACGTACCGCTCCAAACCCAGCCCGGCATGGCGACCAGGCACACTGCTGTATTCAGTCCGGCTCATACGACGGATCAGAGCGAACATCCCCGCCAGATCCCCAGGCCGGTCATCCGTATCGGGCGGCGCCTGGGTCGCATAGGGGAGAGAGACCCGTTCTTTCACTGCGTACTGAGCCACCGCCTCGCCTGCCATGAGCATCGCCTCCCTAACCAGAGCTCGACTCCGCAGAGCCGGCAGTGCCCGGATCCGCACCCGACCATCGACCACGGACACATCCACTTCGGGCATCTCGATGCTCACAGCACCGTTAGCGCCACGCCGGCACTGGAAATCCCGGGCTAGATGATACAGATCACGGAGCGGGGGCTCGTCGAGCTGCATCTCTGCTTCATCGTAGGTGAGGCGGGTGACACGGACGCGACTGGCGACAATCGTCACATCGCCCACTTCCCCATCGTCAGTGACGTCCAGGCAGAAGGACAGGGCTGGCGACACCGAGGCAAGACCCATCCCCAGGCGGCGGGTGGCTGTCGGTGGGAGCATGGGCACCTTACCGTCAGGCAAGTACAGGGTAGCACCCCGCCCCCGGGCCTCCAAGTCCGCCTCACTGTCCGGCACGACCAGCGCCGCAACATCGGCTACGTGAACCCAGAGGCGGCGTCCCTCTGCCGTCGTCTCCAAGCTGACCGCGTCGTCCGGGTCGGTACTACCTTCATCATCAATGGCGAAAGCCGGAAGATGGGTGAGATCGACCCTGGGTCCTTCCGGCAAGGCACGGAGCGGGACCGACGGCGGCGAGGTGGGCAGTCCCAGCCGTTCCGGGTAAGGGACGACCGTATGGTCCCAATAGCCGAGTTCAAGCAGCAGGGCATGCCCATTCTCGGGCGTCTCCGCCCGGCCCAGTTCGCTCAGAACGCGGCTCTGGTCGGTCTGCCCCAGGGCCAGCCTCTCAACCTCGACAAGATACCTCTCATCCTCAGGCGCGAAGTCCCCCGCACGAGCCCGTTCCAGGAACGTTGCCCAGGCTCGCTGCTCGGCGGCCCGAGCCTCACGCCGCGCCTTCTCCTGGGCCGCCTCGTCGGGCGTGCGCACCGCAACGGAGCGGGGTGTGCCCTCGAAGTAGATGCCGTCGGACACCCACTGCCACGCTGCCCACGCAGCAGGCGGTGTATACTCACCATACGCAAGCTCCGTCAGCTCCCGCAGAGTGGTCTCGCCGCCGCTGAGGAGCTCCCAGGCGGTCTCCATCTCTCCATCTTGGGGGTGTAGATCGTCCAGCGACTCCAGCGGGCCGGGATGGATCACGTCAACGTCCTTCGGCCGGACGCGGAGTATCTCGCCATCGGGCAGCGTGATAGTGACCCTCTTGGGTTCCACCGAGGTGACACGCGCCGGATCCTGCTTGTACAGCACGAGACTGCCATGGTGGAGAGATTCTGGCGCATTCTGGCTCGACATCGCTGCCCCCAGTCATGATGATGCCAACCGTCTAGATGGATCCGGACCCGAGAGGAATAGTATCATACTCCTCGTCGCGCGACAAACGGATCCGGAGCCCGTTGCCGTCCTTCTCGTGAGCCAGCGTTTTCCAGAGACAGCTCGATTGTCGGATAGCGAGGCACCCCACCGGCGGGCAATGGTCCGTCCCAATGCCGGTCCTCATCTCTGGCTCGGAAGTCCCGACCCGGGCGGGGGAGGGAGCGCGTCCCCCTGGCTGATCTGTCGGCATCGCGCCCCGTGGACTCAACCCGTCGCGGAACACAACGTCAAGCTCATATCGCGGCGAAGGGCTCAGCTTCCTGTGCAACACAGAAGCTGAGATCGCACGTCGTCCGGTTCCGTGAGGTCGGCGGAGGCGATCAGGACTTGACGAGCGCCGCATCTGCCGCCAAGGCGGTCGACCCGGGACGGCGTGTCGGTGCACCAGACCTGGTCCGTCCACTTGACAAGGATCGGTTGTATGCTAGCCTCCCGGCACCGTTCAGGGCTTGTCTCATCCGGTGCACGAGCTTCAGGGGTGGCCACTGCTGAGCCATACCCCTGTCGATTCCAGATCTCGGAGGTGAATCTTA
>SKLM01000056.1 GCA_007123205.1 Thermoflexales bacterium | reverse complement strand
GCGTCTACACCGAGGAGCAGTACGGGATCGCGGTGAACCGCGGCCGCCCGGACGTGCTGGCGGCGATCAACCGGGGACTGGCGGCGGTGAGGGCGAGCAGCAGATACGACGAGATCTACGAGAAGTATTTCGGCACCGACTAGGCAGCTGATGGAGGACCATCGGTGGCACTTGCCCGCCGATGGTCCTCTCGCCGTCCGGCTGGAGCCGGGGACGAGGAGTAGCTATGACAACGGAAGCCCGGAAAGTCCCACAAGGCCGCGTATTCCCGGTGCCGATTCCCTGGGAGCGTGTTCCCTGGTGGGCCGTCATCCTGGCCATCGTCGGTGTGACGATCGGCTGGTCCGTCCTGACCTCGGAAGCGTATCTCAGAGTGATCCGCTTCGTAACGGTGGGGGTGAGACTCACCCTGCATGTGACGGTGGTCTCCTACATCATCGCGCTGGTGTTGGGCCTCATATTCGGTCTTATGCGCGTCTCCGACAATCCCGTCCTGTACGCTGTTTCCACCCTCTATGTGGAGGTCATTCGTGGCATCCCGCTGCTGGTCATCATCCTCTACGTGGGGTACGTCATCACGCCCAGAATCCGCGATGCCACCGGCGGCCAGATCAACCTGCAGGGCGTCCCTGCCGCAGTTCTGGCGATGGCGATCTGCTACGGTGCCTTCGAGGCGGAGGTCTATCGAGGTGGCATCGAATCCATCGAAGCGGGCCAGATGGAGGCGGCCCGTTCCCTGGGGATGAGTTACATACAGGCCATGCGTTACGTGATCCTGCCCCAGGCCATCCGCCGCATTCTGCCGCCCCTGGGGAACGACTTCATCTCCCTGCTCAAGGACTCGGCGCTGATCTCCGTGATCGCGCTGCCGGATCTCCTGCAGATGGGCCGGTTGTACGTGTCGCGGACCTACCGGGCTTTCGAGGGGTATAACACCGTGGCCCTCCTCTACCTGGTGATGACTTTGTGCCTATCGCTGGTCGTGCGCCTGGTGGAAAGGAAGGCGGCCATTGAATAGGGAGCCCATCATCCGCATTGAGAATGTCTACAAGAGCTTCGGCCACGTCAAGGCGGTGGCCGGGGTGAGTCTGGAGGTGTACCCCGGCGAGGTCGTCGTCATCATCGGCCCGTCGGGGGGTGGGAAGTCGACCCTGTTGCGCTGCATCAACAAGCTGGAGACCATCGATCGGGGGCGGATCATCGTCGACGGGCACTCCATCGGCGAGACGAAACAGATCAACAAGGTGCGCGCTGAGATCGGTATGGTGTTCCAGCTCTTCAACCTGTTCCCCCATCTCACGGCCCTGGAGAACATCGTCCTGGCTCAGCGCAGGGTGCGCCACCGCAAGCATAAGCGGGCCGAGGAGATCGCTCACCAGCAACTGGCGAAGGTAGGCATCGCTGAGAAGTGGAACTCGTATCCCTCACAGCTCTCGGGGGGTCAGCAGCAGCGGGTGGCTATCGCCCGGGCCCTGGCTATGGATCCGAAGATCATGCTCTTCGACGAACCGACGTCGGCGCTCGATCCGGAGATGATCAAGGGTGTGCTGGACGTGATGCTCGATCTGGCCCGTGAGGGCATGACCATGGTGGTTGTATCCCACGAGATGGGCTTCGTGAGAGCGGCCGCCGACAGGGTGGCGCTGCTGGACGAGGGAGCCCTCGTGGAAGTCACTACTCCGGAGAGGCTGTTCGACTCACCGGAACAGGAGCGCACGAAGCAGTTCTTGAGCCAGATCCTGCATTAGATGGGAGGGTCGCCGGGAAAGGCGTGTACCCCCGGCGGAGCGGGTTCGAGTTCAGTCAGCGGTGGACGACTGGAACACGTTGAATACGGTGCGAATGAGAATCTTGACGTCCAGCAGGAGAGACCAGTTCTCGATGTACCACAGATCGTACTTCGTTCTCTCCGCGATCGACGTGTCGCCGCGCAATCCATTGACCTGAGCCCAACCGGTAAGCCCGGCCTTCTCCCAGTGGCGGTCCATATAGCGGGGGATGGAGCGACGGAACTGGTTGACGTAGACCGGTCGCTCCGGGCGCGGTCCCACCAGGCTCATCTCGCCCAGCAACACGTTGATCAGTTGGGGAAGCTCGTCTACGTTGATGCGTCGGATGAGCCGGCCCAGCCGCGTCACCCGAGGATCGTTGTCCACGGTCCACCCAGGCCCGCTGGCTTCCGCGTTCTGGTCCATGGAGCGGAACTTCAGCATATTGAACGGCTTGGCATCCAACCCCATGCGGTCCTGCACGTAGAAGACTGGCCCCCGAGAATCCAGTTTGATGAGCACTGCCACGAACAGCATCACGGGAGAAAGGACGATCAAGCCAAAGGCTGCTCCGCAGATGTCCATCAGCCGCTTGACAAACCGCCGCCATCCCCGCAGTGCCAAATCGCGAACGGTCACCAACGGCAGCCCTCCCAGATCGCCGATCCCCACTGGACTGGCCATGATCTGGAAGACGTCCGGGAAGACCTTGATGGTCACCTTTCCTCGCTCACATTCGGAGAGGAGCGTCAAGATCTCCTGATGGGTGGCATCGGGGAGGGCGATGATCACCTCGTCGATGTCATGCTCGTCAATCAGGGGCGCTAGCTGGCTGGCGTCGCCGAGGACCGCCTGGCCCATGGGCGGCTCGGGAGCCGAGCCATTGGTGGCGACGAAGCCGGCTACGGTGTACCCCAGGCCCGGGTTTGATTGCACCTTCTGGTAGACCATGCGGCCGACCTCGCCGGTGCCGACGATGAGCAGCCGGTCGCATCCCCAACCGCGCCGACGGAGCCGAAACCGGATGTCCGTGTGCACGATCCGACCCAGGGTGATGAGGACGATGGAGAGGCCCCAGCCATAGAGGATCACACCCCGTGAGTAGTCCATCTCCAGCATGATGTCCTTGAACACGAGAGAGGAGATGGCGACCCCCATCAGAGTACTGACGGTCGTGGCCCCGAAGACGGAGTAGAACTCGTCGATACGCGACGTGGTACGCGCTACCCGGTACAGCCTGGCAAAGGAGAAGACCACCAGGATCGACGCGACGTGCGTGAGCACCGGCGTGGTGTAGTCGAGCAGCTGCCCCATGTTCTGGGCCGCGTCTGGCCATGGGATCCAGCGCCGTAACCAATACCCGGCGCAGAAGGCCAGCCCCGCCATGAGCATGTCGGTCAGGGCCAAGGCGCCCACGAAGACGGTCTGGACTCGCGACCTGGATCTCATCAGGTGCTGTCCTGGCGACTCTCTGTGCCGGCGAGGGCGATGCGAAGCTGCTCGAGCCCCAATCTCGCGGACAGAGTGCCGATGATCAGGCCGTGGACGTACCAGCGGGTCTCCGCAGCGAAGTGCTTGTGGTAGAATATCCGCATGGCACGGTAGAACTCAAGCTGTGCCCTGGGATTCTGTCGCGCGGAGGCTCTCTTAACGTGATGCACCGTCACGGCGGGGTTATAGAAGATCTTCCACCCGGCCTGCTTGATGCGGTAGGCCCAGTCCAGGTCCTCGCCGTACAGGAAGAAGGTCTCATCCATCAGACCAGCCTCCCGGATTGCCTCCCGACGCACCAGCATAAACGCGCCCACGACAGAGTCGACCTCGGTGACCTCGTCCGGGTCCTGGTACGTGAGGTTGTACCGGCCGAAGCGGCGGCTGCCGGGAAAGACCCGCGACAGCCCGACCATCCGGTAGAACGAGATCTCGGGGGTGGGGAACGAGCGCCGGCAAGCCAAGTCAAGGGAGCCGTCCGGACGTACCAGCTTGGGGCCCGCCGCTCCAGCCTCGTCATGCTTACCCATAAAGCTCAGCATGTGCGCCAGCCCATCGGCCGGGACCTCTGTGTCCGAGTTGAGCAACAGGGCGAAGCGTGGCGTTGCCGGAGCGGACGGCGGCGGGGGAGATCCGGAAAAGCCGAAAGCGCGCAGTCCCTGGTTGTTCGCAGCAGGGTAGCCAAGGTTCTTCTCGTTGACAATCAGCATAGCCTCCGGAAACTCGGCAGCTACCATCGCGGGGCTGCCGTCAGACGAACCGTTGTCCACTACGCAGACAGCGAAAGAGAAACCGCCCTGACTGGCGAAGACAGAACGGAGGCAGGCGCGCAGCAGGGCGCAGGTGTTGTAGCTGACAATGACGATTCCAAGATCGAGCATGGTCTATGTTAGCAAACGGGTCGCCGGGCTCGCGCCAGCTTCCCGAGAGGCGCCACGGCCCGGGCGAGTCAGGGCATGTTAGCACAGACAGGGGTTGGGAGCAAACAGCCGAGCGCCGATCACACCCCTTCCCGGTAGACGCGCAGCAATTGATGGGCGATTCGATCCCACGTGTAGTTTTCCAGGATCGTCTGACGGGCTTGCAGACCCATTCTCTGGCGCGCTTCCTTATCCACAGAGAGCATGTCCCAGGTGGCGTTGACGAGCTGATCGATGTCGTTGTGATCCACCAGGTAACCGTTGGCTCGATCCTCAATCACGTCCCGGGAGCCGCCGTGGATGCTGGCGATGAGGGGGCACTCCAGGAGCATCGCCTCCAGCATGACGATGGAGAAGTACTCCTGCGATGGGAGCACCACCCCGTCTGCAGCGGCGAAGAACTGGGGCATCTCGTCGTGGGCGACGGGAGGATGGGTGATCACCCAATCCTCCAGGTCGTGCTCGGCGATGATGTGCTGGAGTCGTCTGGCGTACTCCGTCTCCGGCGAGGGCCAGGCGAGGAGCAGGAGGCGTAGGTTGTGTTGGGCCAGCCTGGAGCGGGCTACGATGAGCGCGCGCAGCATGTTCTCCTGTCCCTTGCGCGGGTCCACCCGCGACGGGATCATCAGCAGAAACTCATCATCCTGGACGCCCAAGTTCCGGCGCACCCGTTGCGCGGTCCCCGGTGGAGGTGGAGGGAAGTCGGCTGGATCGATGCCGTTGGCGATGACCCTGACCCGCGGATCACCGGGGCCAACTGCCTGGTAGTGATCGAACAGCACCTCCGCCTCCGCAGTAGACAGAGGGAGGATGCCGTCGGCCATGACGAGGGATCGCTCCTCGGAGGCGATGCGCACCGAGAAGTTGTATCGACCATCGAGCTGACTGGGTGATCCCTCCCCGCGCTGAAGACCGTCCTCCCGCTTCCGTCTCCCCAGCGAGTGGGTGGTGAGCAGCGTCGGGGGATGATGGGACCAGCGGGCCTTGGCTGTGGTGGAGACCTCCCAACCATCGGCGTAGTGGCCGTGGAGGATGTCATAGCGAAGCCCCTCCTGTGCCGAGAAGCTCAGGATCTCGCCGATGAACTGGGCGATGGGCGCCCCGTACAGCAGTTCCTTGGGTAGGTAGCGATCGGCCGGCCCACAGCGGAGACGGATGAGTCGGATGCGGGGATCGTCGTCCAGGAACTTGACCCGCGGATCGGCATAGGGATCGTCCTCCTGGAGCCGCGTGAAGATGTCGATGTGGATCTCGGGGTCAATGCGCGTGAGAGCGTGGGGCAGCTTGTTCATCACCACCGTCTGCCCCCCCTGCGACTCCTCGCCCAGGCGTTCAAGCCAGTCAGGTCGACAGTGCGGGCTGGTCCAAAGTACACGCATTCTTCACTCCTTTACCCTAGCCTTTCGATTCCTCACCCGGCTGCCCGCGTCTTGGCCCGTGGGCCCAGTCTGCCAGAACTTGCCGCGCGTGGTGGAAGGCAATGGCTGTGGGGAGCCGGTCCGGCGAGAACCATGCGAGGTCGGCCGCCTCGTCAGCCGGCTGCGCGCGGCCGCCCACGGGCCGGGCCGAGTAGTAGATGTTCAGGCAATAGTCGCCGTCATCGTGGCAGCCGTATCGGTCTACGTAGATGCCGAAGAGCTCGATGGGCTCTATCTCCAGGCCGGTCTCCTCCCGGACTTCGCGTATCGCTCCGGCCTCCGGATGCTCATCGACCTCGAGAAAGCCGCCGGGGATATCCCAACATCCCAGGTACGGTTCGATAGCCCGCCGGACCAACAGGAGGCGTCCGTGCTCCTCCACGAGTGCGCCCGCGCAGGGCTTGGCGTTGCGATACTGGATGCGCCCGCAGAGGGTGCAGATCTGCCGCGGTCGCTCGTCACCAGATGAGTTCACCCAATCCAGGAGTCCTCCGCAGCGGTGGCAGAAGCGGATCGGGTGGAGTTTCTGCGCGATCGCGCTCCCCCGATGGAACGGCGATCCTGCAACAGGGAGCTCCTGGGCGATTCGGTGCAGTTTTGCCCTCCGGGGCAACCGCCTGAATCGCGCCTCGGCCCGTTGGGCGGCGCTCCGGTCCGAGAACCGCCAGGCGCCGATGAGGGTCACGGGCATGCGTCCGGAGGTGTAGCGGGCCCCTCGCCCGGTGTTGTGCTCCCGGAGCCGCCGCAGTACGTCGGTGGTCACGCCGGTATAGAGCGTGTCATCGGCGCAGCGCAGGGCGTAAAGGAACCAGGAGTCTGAGTTCATAGGATGTCCCTCCACCCATATTCTAGCACAACTTCGAGCCTGAGAAAGGGGTTCACGATCCGGTTGCTGGTCAATGAGGTGCATCCGCGTATAATCATGGTGGGTATCCTGATGGGACCGGCGAGCGGCTTCGCCATTCCCGGGGTTGCGTCGGCTGGCAGTGACGTGAGGACCAGGTCGGTCCCGGGCATCAGTACCGAGGTGCCGGGGAGTGGATGGGGTCGGCGACTCGGCGGGAGGACGTGGCGGTGCCTGGTTGTGCGGCACCGTCTCGGTGCGGACGTGGCGTTGGGGCTGGCTACCAGGCTGCACCGGCGCAAGGCCGCTGGGGGTCGCTCTCACGTAGGGTGACAGATAGCAGGGCAGGATGGGCTAAGAGATGTCCCTGGTCTCCGCGAGCAAACTGAGCAAGGCATATGGTGCGCAGGACGTCTTTGCCGATGTGTCGGTTGAGATTCCGCATCGGGCGAAGATCGCCCTGGTCGGCCCGAACGGGTCGGGCAAGACGACGCTGCTGCGCGTGATCGGTGATCAGGAGCCCCCCACCATGGGGGACATTCGGCGCGCCCGGAATATCCGTGTCGGGTATCTCCCTCAGCAGGCTGAGCGCCTCCTCGATGAGGACGACTCCCTGTGGGAGGCGATGCTGGACGTGTTCGGTCATCTGCTGGCGCAGTCAGCCGAGCTTAAGCGTCTGGAGATGGCCATGGCCGAGTCGAATGGGGGAGATGCGGTAGTGCAGCGGTACGGCGGAACGCTGGAGGCGTTTGAGAGGGGCGGCGGTTACACCTACGAAGCCCGTATCCAGCAGGTCCTTGCGGGGCTCGGTTTCGACAAGGACGAGTTTGACGAGCCGATTGGCCAGCTCAGCGGCGGGCAGAAGACCCGGGCGCTGCTGGCGCGACTGCTGCTCGAGGAGCCGGACCTGCTGCTGCTGGATGAGCCGACCAATCACCTGGATCTGGCCGGGGTGGAGTGGCTGGAGGAATACCTGGCGTCGTGGCAGGGAGCGGTGGTGGTCGTGGCCCACGATCGGGCCTTCCTCGACGTGTTCGCCTCTCGGGTCTGGGAGCTGGCCTGGGGGCGCCTGGAGGAGTACCGCGGTAACTACAGCGAGTACGTGGACCAGAAGGCGGCGCGGTTGGCACGTCAGCTGGCCCTGTATGAGGAGCAGCAGGAGTTCATCGCTCGGACGGAAACTTTCATCCGGCGCAACATCGCCGGGCAGCGGACCCGAGAGGCCCAGGGGCGGCGGAAGCGGCTGGAGCGGCTGGAGCGGATCCAAAGGCCGAAGGAGTACCGGCCCATGGGCTTCTCGCTGGACACGGCGGCCCGCAGCGGGGATCTGGTGTTGGGGCTCTACGACCTGGTGGTGGGCTACCACCCTGCTCAGCCCCTGCTGAAGCTCGAGGAGGTTGAGTTACGGCGTGGGCAGACCATCGCGCTCGTGGGCCCGAATGGCTGTGGCAAGACCTCGCTTGTGCGGACGATCCTGGGAGAGGTGGCTCCCCTGGGTGGGAGGGTCCGGATCGGTGCCAGTGTTCAGCTGGGACATCTTGCGCAGGGACACACGAATCTGGATCTGGAGAGGTCGGTTCTGGATACGATCCTGGAGGCCGGGGCGTTGAAGATCAGCGAGGCTCGGGATTTCCTGGGGGCCTACCGCTTCTCGGGCGACGAGGTGTTCAAGCGTGTTCGGGACCTGTCAGGGGGTGAGCAGGCGCGGGTGGCGCTGGCTGTACTCGTTCTTCAGGGTGCCAACGTGTTGGTGCTTGATGAGCCGACGAATCATCTGGACATCCCTTCGCAGGAGCTGCTGGAGCGCGTCCTGGCCGATTTCGACGGCAGTGTTCTGATGGTGACTCACGACCGCTACCTGATTCGCGCGTTGGGTGACCGGGTGTGGGCGATTCAGGACGGTGAGTTGGAGGAGTTCGTGTCGTACGAGGCGTATCGGGAGGAAGAGCGGCAGCGACGGGTACGATCTCGCGACAACGAGCGAACCCGGGCAAGATCTGAGGAGAGTGGAGCCCGGAGCGATGAGCGGAAGCGGCGGAAGAGAGCCAGGCGGGAGATCGAGCGCGCAGCTTCTGTCCGGGCGGAGTTCGAAGAGCGGATCCAGGAGCTCGAGACGCGTCAGGCGGAGTTGGCGGGACAGCTGGCGGCAGCGAGCCGGGAACAGGCGGTGAGCCGCGTGCGCGAACTCGGCGAGGAGTACGGGGAGGTTGAGCAGCACCTGGAAGAGCTACTGGCTCAGTGGGCGGAGACGGCGTGAGAGGCGAAGCCAATGGACGGCCCCTGATCATAGGCGTAACCGGCAACATCGCCACCGGTAAGTCGACGGTCGCAGCTATGCTCGCCACCCTGGGCGCCGATGTGATCGACGCGGATGAGGTGGCCCATCAGACGATGCGTCCCGGCGCCGAGGTCCACGCCCGCGTGGTGGACGCATTCGGCCCGCAGATCCTGACCCCCAGTGGCGAGATCGACAGGAAAGCGCTGGGCGCGATCGTGTTTGGGAATCCCGAAGCCCTGACCCGCCTCGAGGTGATCGTCCATCCGACCACGCTGGAGAAAATCGACCGGCGTATCACTGGTTCCCGTGCAGATGTCGTCGCTGTCGAGGCTATCAAGCTGCTCGAGTCCGGTCTGAGTGACGTGTGTGAGAGCGTCTGGGTGACCACCTGCCGGCGAGCACAGCAGATTGAACGGCTGGTGAGCCATCGGAAGCTCCGGGAAGACGAAGCTCGCCGTCGGGTGGACGCTCAGGGGCCCCAACACGAGAAGGTTGCCCGCGCTGATGTTGTGATTGACAACTCGGGACCACTGTCGGTGACCAGAGCACAGGTGGAGGCAGCCTGGCAACGGGTTGTCGCCGAAGCGGGATGACGGGGTGGTGCTCCTCTAGAGTTGAGTTGCTGCACCAGTTGATCGGAGGGAGTATGTCTTTTGCGAAGCGATTCTTCAGCGAGCATCCTCGCCTCGCAGCGTGGGCGGTTTTGGCCGTGGGCATGGTGGCGATCCTGATCTGGTCGGCCCGGGACGTCGGCCTGCTGCCGGGGCAGTGGGCTGCGCTGATCGTGGCTACGATTGGCCTGGCCGGCCTATGTATCTGGATCATCGGATGGGAGGAAGACGGATACGAGGACGAGCCGGAGACGGGGGAGTAGACCCTCCTGGCAGTTGGCTGCGGCTGGCCGGCGCGCACGTGATTGCGTCCCGCGCCCGTTGGGGTACAATGGGTTGACACGGGTGGGTGGCGAGCGGTGTCACCTGGGTGAAGCCCACCGTTCTGATTCGATTCTGGGAAGACGATGTCCAAGCTGCGAAGACAGTCGGTTGCTCTGGCACTCATAGTTGCCGTGGGCCTGGCCCTTCTCGCTCCTGCGCGGATTGGAGCTGAGGAGGATCGGGTGGCGCAGCTTATGGCTGAGATGTCCACCACGGCCAGGATCGGGCAGCTATTCGTGGTCACCTTCCCTGGGTCGGAGGTCGGCGAGCAGGATGGTATCACCGAGCTGATTCGAGACTACCGGATTGGTGGGGTGCTGCTCAAGCCGGAGAACGACAACATCATCAACCGGGACGATACGCCGGCCCAGGTGGCGAGCCTGGTTAGCAGTCTTCAGGAAAGCGCCTGGGAGGCCACTCGCCCACTGACGGATACCGTCTCCGACCCGTTTGTCCCCCTGTTCGTCGCGGTGAGTCAAGAGGGTAGTGATATGCCCTTTACCGGAATCGTCCGTGGGACCACCATGCCGCCTTCTCAGATGGCCCTGGGTGCGACCTGGAACGTGAGCCACACCGCCAGCGTCGGGCAGATCGTGGGCCACGAGTTGAGCGCGATGGGGGTCAACATGCTGTTGGGCCCGTCGCTGGATGTCCTGGAGCACCCTCGGCCGGGGAGCGGTGGGGACCTGGGGGTCAGGAGCTTTGGGGGCGAGCCGTTCTGGGTCGGCCAGATGGGAAAGGCCTATATCCGCGGCGTCCACCAGGGGTCCGGGAACCGGATCGCTGTGATGGCCAAGCACTTCCCCGGACTGGGATCTTCGGACCGCTCTCTCGACGAGGAGATCTCGACGGTGCAGCGGACTCTGGAGAAGCTGAGACAGGTCGATCTGGCGCCTTTCATCGCCGCAGCCCAGGCGTCGGACGTGGCAGAACGCCCCGATGGGGTGATGGTATCCCACATTCGTTTCCAGGGGTTGGAGGGCGGACGCTTCATCTCCACGTCGCCCATCAGCGTGGACAGCCATGTTCTGCAGCGACTGCTGGCGCTCCCGGGGATGGCGGCCTGGCGTGAGGCGGGCGGGGTAACCATCTCCGACGAACTGGGGCTTCGCGCTCTCCAAAGGTTTTACGCTCCCGATGAGCAGACGTTCAACAGCCGCCGCATCGCACAGGACGCTTTCCTTGCAGGCAACGACCTGCTGCTCCTGTCCCAGTTCAGCCTGGGCGGCGCCTGGGAGGATCAGGCGGAGAACATCAAGTCGACGATGACCTTTTTCCGTGAGAAGTACGAGAGTGATCCGGCCTTCCAGATTCAGGTTGATGCTGCAGTGGAGCGGATTCTCCGGCTCAAGCTCTCGATCTATGACGACACGTTTACGATGACGAATGTGCAGCCTGACGTGGAGAATGTCAGCGATCTGATACTGCCGGACGGCGAGACGGTGACCGCCATCGGGCGCGATGCGGTGACACTGCTTTCGCCTCCCTCACAGGATCTGGTTCCCTCTCCGCCTACCCGTGATGAACGGATCGTGATCTTCACCGATGGGAGAACCCAACGTCCCTGTGCGTCTTGTGAACCGGTGGGGTTCGTCGATCCGCAGCTGGTAGAGGACACGATTGTGGAGCTCTACGGGCCGGATGCAACGGGGCAGATCGATCCACGCTTGATATCGAGCTTCACTTTCAGTGACCTTGAGCGGTATCTGAACACGCCACCTCCGACACCCACCCCCACCCCGGCGCCAGGCGAGACCATCACGCCGACGGTGGCCCTGGCCTCTCGCCTGGGGACGGAGCTACAAAACGCCGACTGGATCATATTCGGTATGCTCAACCCGACCAGTGGGCCGCCGGAGTCTGCCGTGATTCAGCGCTTTCTCGCGGAGCGCGTCGATGTGCTGCGGGGCCCGCGCGTGGTCGTGATGGCCTACGACATCCCGTATGCGCTCGATGCGACGGAGATCAGCAAGCTGAGCGCCTACTATGCCACGTATGATCATGGCATCCCCTCCGTCAGAGCGTCGGTACGTGCCCTGTTCGGCGAGTTTGTGCCGCGGGGAAGACCGCCGGTGAGCGTCCCGGGGATCAACTACAACCTGCTGATTCAGACCGCGCCGGACCCCCAGCAGACCATCCCGGTCTACTACTCCGTCACGCAGAGGGCGTTAGAGGACGAGGCAGCCCCGGTCCCGGAGGAGGAGGTTGAGCCCCCCCCTGACCCTGCGGAGGAGGCTGAGCCGACGGAAGAGGGGGAAGAGGACGAGCAGGCGACTCCCGAGCCAAGGTTAGAGAGAGGCGATGAGATCAGACTGCGTACCGGTACGATTCTCGATCTCAACGGCAACGTCGTGCCGGACGGCACCGCGGTTCAGTTCGTGTTCAGCTATCCCCAGGAGGGACTGGAGCAGTCGGTGTTGACGACGACGCGGAACGGGGTCTCGGAGGCGGCTCTGACGCTGGACAGGACGGGGCGGCTGGACATCTCCGTGCAGGCAGATCCGGTTCCGCGGCAAGTCGCCCTCCAGATCATGATCCAGGAGGGAGGAGCGGCCACGATCATGACGCCCACCCCGACGCCGACGGCGACACCTACCCCGACGCCCACGGCGACGCCTACCCCGACGGCGCTGCCTGAGCCGGTTGCCTCGCCGACGCCCGGGGAGGCCGCTCCCATAGACGGAGGTGATGTACAGGCGCCCCCGGAGCCGCCCGTGCAGATCCTCGATCTGGTAGTGGCGGTCCTGGGCGCCGTCGTTATGAGTGTGTCAGGGTACACCACCCTGCGTATTGGTAACAGGACGGTGAGCAGAGCCTTCCGTATGGCGCTGTGGTGCATGGTGGGGGGCCTTGGGCTGTACTCGCTCTACGCGATCGGCCTGTCCCATCTTGGCTTGTTCGGAGGTCATAGCGAGCGCTGGGCGGCAGGGGGTGCTGCTCTGATTGGCAGTGCCGTATGCCTGTTCTTCGCTTGGCTGGTTGATCGGCGCCCCTGGGCAGAGACGATGGAGTTCTCAGACTAGAGTCACGATTACGGAGAGGATCAGCAGGCCCGCGGTCAAGATCAGCAGATCCCGGTTCTCTCGGATGGCGCGACGCCAGTCAGCCGGTTCCAGAATCAGGGAAAAGAGCGAAGGCGCAACGTCGGGGGTGGACCAGGTCCAGATCAGGGAACCGGTGTGCAGCATGTCGCGAAAGGCGCTGATGGTAGGAGGGCGCTCGTCCGGGTGCATGGCGATGGCTGCCAGGATGGCCCGCTCCGTGGACGGAGAGACGTGAGGGTTCAGCTCACTGGGCGGGCGTATGGCTTCGGGATTCAGGAAGCGCTGCTTGGCGTCGGCGGGCGGCTGATTGGTCAGCAGGTGGTAGAGGGTGGCCCCAAGGGAGTAGATGTCGGAGCGGACGTCGGTGTGTCCGGTGTCTCCCCCGTACTGCTCCAGGGGTGTGTAGGCTGCAGTTCCGCGACCCTGCAGTACGGTCACCGTGCGCATCTGATCGGTCGCGAGGAGTTTGACCAGGCCGAAGTCGACCAGTTTGATCAACCCGGTGGGCGTCAGCTTAATGTTCGATGGTTTGATGTCGCGATGGAGCACGGGAGGCTCCCGGCTGTGTAGATATGCCAGGGCGTCGCACAGCTGGTGTGTCCACTGGAGCACTTTGCGCTCGTCGAGAAACTCCCCGTTCCTGCGTTGCTGTTCCATGGCCTGTCTCAGGTCCCCTCCCTGCACGAAATCCATGACCAGGTACTCCCGTCGGTTCTCCTCAAACGTGTCAGATACCTTGGGGAGGTTGGGGTGATCCAGTCGGGCCAGGGTGGTCGCTTCACGGTGGAACTGCTCCCGGGACTGGGCGAGGGTTTCCAGGGTGGCATCGGGGTCCGGGCGGACTTCCTTGACCGCGCAGATGCGGCCCTCCAGGCGGAGGTCCTCCGCGCGATACACAGCGCCCATCCCCCCCTGCCCTACGACAGACAGAATTCTGTACCGCCCACGCAGGACGGTGTCGGTCTCAAGCGGACGAACCAAGGGAACCTCTCTTCTTCTTCTCCTGCGATGATGATAGTTTACAATGCCTATTCTGTCAAGGGGGTCAGGGATGCACCAGGATAGACCGATGCTCATCGCCTATGAGGGGGAGCTGGAGGGGGAGCGCTGGGTGCTGGATCAGGATCGGGTGACCATAGGGCGGGCCAGCGACTGTGAGATCGTGCTGCCGAAGCGGCAAGTTTCGCGCTATCACGCCGTGGTTGAGCGCGACGAGGCTCACTACACGGTGCGGGACCTGGACAGCAAGAACGGCACCTACGTGAATGGAGAAGGGGTTGGGGGCGAGCCGTATCCGCTGAAGGACGGGGATGAGATTCAGATCGCCCTCTATGTGAAGCTCGGTTTCGTGGGCGCGGATGCCACCGTTCCCCTTGAGCTGACGGGGCCGTACCGCGGGCTGCGCTTGGACGAGCCGGCCAGGCGCGTCTTCATCGGCGGGCAGGAGCTGCGGCCTCCCCTCTCACTGGCCCAATACCGGATGCTGGAGGTGCTGCATGCGCGCCAAGGCGAGGTGGTTTCGCGAGAGGAGATCGTGCGAAGGGTCTGGTCGGATGAGGAGGCGATGTATGTGACGGAGCAGGCGATCGATGCCCTGGTGCATCGGTTGCGGGAGCGGATCGCGATGGTGGATCCGGATCACGACTACATCGTCACGGTGCGCGGACACGGGTTGCGATTGGAGAATCGCTGAGGTGTGGGGTGGGGTAGGGGGGCCAGGTGCCTGGCACTTCAACGACGCCTTCGGCAAGTGCCAGGCACCGTAGCTTTTTGGCAAGTGCTAGGCACCGTAGCTTTTTGGCAAGTGCTAGGCACCATGGAGTTTCGGCAAGGGCGAGGTAGCGTGGGGCTGCGGCAAGGGCCAGGTGGCGTGGGGCTGCGGGGTTGGGTAGGGGAGCCAGGTGCCTGGCACTTCAACGACGCCTTCGGCAAGTGCCAGGCACCGTAGCTTTTTGGCAAGTGCCAGGCACCGTAGCTTTTTGGCAAGTGCCAGGCACCGTAGCTTTTCGGCAAGTGCCAGGCACCATAGAGTTTCGGCAAGTGGTAGGCACCGTAGCTTTCTGGCAAGTGCCACCGTGGTTCCGCGGCGAGGGGGAGGCACGGTGAGGCTGGGGCAGGCCGGCCCCGGGCTGTGTGGACAACGAGAGGTGATAGGTGGAAGCTCTTGAATTCGTTCGATCGCACCATGACAAGTTCCTGCAGGAGCTCAAGGATTTCCTGAGGATCCCGAGTATCAGCACGCAGGCCGAGCAGGCGTCGGACGTGCGACGGGCGGCGGACTGGCTCCGCGACAGGCTCCTGGAAGCGGGCTTCCCCGTGGCCGAGGTGATAGACACCACTGGTCACCCCGTGGTCTACGCCGAGTGGATGGCTGCCGGCGCGGAGGCTCCGACCGTGCTCGTGTACGGTCATTACGACGTGCAGCCGCCCGATCCGGTTGAGCTGTGGGACACGCCTCCTTTTGAGCCGACGGTCGTGGGCGATGATCTCTATGCGCGCGGGGCCTCCGATGATAAGGGACAGCTCTACGCCCACGTGAAGGCGGTTCAGGCCTTCCGGGGAACCCGAGGGGCGCCTCCCATCAACGTGAAGGGTATCTTTGAGGGCGAGGAGGAATGCGGTAGCCCCAGCCTGGAGCCGTTCATCCGCGAGCACGCGGAACGACTGGAGGCTGACCTGGCGCTCATCTCCGACACCGGTATGCTGGGCAAGGATACACCGTCCATCGTGTATGGACTGCGCGGCCTGGCCTACGTCGAGGTCGAGGTGACGGGGCCCGACCACGACCTGCACTCGGGGATCTACGGCGGCGCGGTCCTCAACCCGATCAACGCTCTCTGCGCGATGATCGGCGAGCTGCACGACGAGGAGAGGCATATTGCAGTGCCCGGATTCTATGACGACGTCCGTGAGCTGTCCGCCGAAGAGCGAGCTGAGCTTGAGGCTGTTCCTTTCGACCGGGAGGCGTGGCTGGAGGAGGCCGGGGTGACAACAGATTGGGGCGAGGCGGGGTACTCGATCCTGGAGCGTACCTGGGCGCGCCCGACCCTGGACGTCAATGGCATGTGGGGAGGATACACGGAGCCGGGCGCCAAGACGGTGTTGCCGAGCAAGGCGTTTGCCAAGATCTCGATGCGTCTGGTGCCCGATCAGGATCCGGAGAGGATCGCCGATCTGTTCTGCGAGTACTTTGCAGGCCTGGCGCCGCGCGGGTTGGACGTGGACGTGCATGCGTTGCACGGGGCCTGGCCGGTGCTCGTGGATCGAGAGAGCGTCGCGATGCAGGCCGCCTCGCGGGCATACGCCCAGGCTTTCGGAAAGGAGCCGGTCCTGGTGCGGGGCGGGGGTTCCATCCCCGTCGTGGCCACGCTGCAGAGCGTCCTCGGGTTGGATACCTTGCTGATGGGCTTCGGGTTGCCCGATGATCGACTCCACTCGCCGAACGAGAAGTTCCATCTTCCGAACTTCTACAGGGGGATCGAGACTATCATCCACTTCATGGATGGGTTGAGCCGCTCGTCGCTAAAGGGAGAGTGATCGTTGCGCCTACTGGAGCGCCTCGTGGAGTTGGAGAGAGACGTTCGCTATCAGGACCCTCCCGAGGAGGGGGAGGCCCAAGTCGGGCTCGTGCGGGGTGAGATCCCTGTCCTGCTGTCGGCACCCCACGCCGCGGTCCACACCCGTCGTGGGAGAGCCAAGGAGGAAGAGGAGTTCACCGCGGCCATGGCCCGTCTGGTGGCCGAGCTGACCGGGGCGC
>SKLM01000013.1 GCA_007123205.1 Thermoflexales bacterium | reverse complement strand
GGCGTCACAGTCTACGCCGGAATCCACGCCCTGGGCGGCATCGGCCTCGCCTTCTGCGAGGAATACGGCGGTTGGACCGTGGGGCGGGCCGTCCGTGACACCCTCTACCGCTTCTCCCAGGGTATGAAGGTGGCCGTAGAGTGTCTGCTCATGGCCGCCGACGCTGGATTGGTCAACGTGGATCAAGAGGCCATCGCCATCGGCGGCAGCAGCGAAGGGGCCGACACCGCCATCGTCTGTAAGCCCGCCTACACCCGCACCTTCCACCAGCTGGAGATCCGAGAGGTACTTGCCAAACCGCGGATACCGTGATCCAGCCGCGCCTTATGAGGGGTCCCAGCCCGTCTGAGACCCCTCTACCCCCTCGCCCCTAGCCCCGTCCAATCAGCTCGCCCCGTGCGAAAACGGTCGCGGGAACCCGTCCTCACAACGAAAGCGCCCCGCCCCCGTGCAGCAGCCCCAGGCGCTCCCTCCCATAGTCGAACACCGTCTCGATCGCCTCCACTCGCCGGCAGTGCCGGAACACCCCGTGCTCCGTCTCCTCGAACCAGACGATCCGCTCCTCCTCGGCCGGGTTGGAGACACTGTCGGCGACGATCCGGGCGCCCTCCGGACCCACCGTCGATTCAGCTCGGCCCTGCGTGATGAGCATCGGCACGTCGATCTCCAGCAAGCGTGCGCGCGTCACCGCCCTGAAGTCCATTCTATTCGCCTATAGCAAAGGGACAAGCCCCCTGTGCAACGTGTGGAGGATAGGCCGGAAATCGTCAACCGAGAACCTGGAGGAAGCTTTCGAGTGCCCGCTGTGCATCCCTCTCTGCCTCTCTGCGTCTCTCTGTGTCACCGCCCCACCCCCGCCTCTCTCTATGAACGGCCCTTGCGCTCCCCAGGTTAGCGGCTACCATTGGGCCCGTACAGTCAAGAATAGGCGAGTGCCGCCCACCTCACGAGGGCCCTCGCCAGAGAAACGATACGAGGAGACCATCCATGGCCTACGAATGGGAGACCGAGGCAGCGCACCCCACCGAGTATCATATCGTTGAGGTTCAGCGCGGCCGCGAATTCATCCTCCGCCTGACCACCGGCAGCGACGTATTCCTCGCCCTGCAGCAGTTCGCCAGGGACCACGACATCCGCTTCGCCAAGATCCACGCGGCCTTCATGGGCGGCCTCCAGCCCACCAGATTCCTGGTCTGGGCGCCGGACACCACCGACCCGGACAACTGGCACAGGGAGGCACCGCGCGTCGAGCACAACCTGACTATGGTCCTCTCTTTGAGCGGTATCATCCACCCCAGGCCCGTCGAGGGTGGAGGCTACGAGCCGTTTCCGGCCATCCACTTCGTCGTCGGAGGTGCCTGGGACGCGCCCACCGTGGGCGGCCACCTGCTGGAGGGATCCATCGTCAAGGGCGTCTTGGAGATCTTCATCACCGAGATCAAAGGCATCGAGGTGATCCACCCAGAGTCTGAAGTCGTCGATCCCCACGCGGAGGAGTTTCCCGAGAACTGGTACGAAGAGACCGGCTAGCCGCCGGCCATCCATCCAACGGCGGCCCACCCGCCACCCTCCCCATTGCCCACCACCCCTCTCCCCCTGGGGGAGAGGCCCAGCCCGGCGCTGCCGGGCCGTGATGGGGGGCTCACCCCACCAACCTTGCCAGCCACCCCCCTTCCGCTATAATACACCGGCTCTACCAACAATAACCGCCGATCGCGCTTAACCGCCTGCCCAAGACGCGGGCTCCATGGGAGAGGGTCTGATGCCATCTGTTTCACTGCCGGCTGCGCTCCATTCCGGCGCCGCCTACGTCAAGCGCGCCGTCCAGGGCTTTGCCATCGGCACGGCCGGCCTGATCCCCGGCGTCTCGGGGGGCACCTTGGCTCTCCTGCTGGGGATCTACGAGGAGCTGGTGGAGGCCATCCGGGTCGGCTCCGACATCCAGACCCTCAAGGCCTTCGTCCAGCGACGCTGGCGGGAGTTCTTCGCCCTATTCCCCTGGCGATTGCTCGTCCCGGTGGCCCTGGGAGCGCTGACGGCGGCCATCAGTATGAGCTACTTCATGGAGTGGCTCCTCCTCACCTATCCCGTGCACGTTGGGGCCTTCTTCTTCGGCCTGGTCGCCGCGTCCATCGTCGTCGTGGCCCGAAAGATCCAGCGCTGGGATCTTCGCGCTGGAGTAGGCCTTGTCGTAGGCGCGGCGGCTGCCTGGCTGCTTATGGACATCACCCCGGCCGAGACTCCCAATACCCTGTGGATGCTGTTCCTGAGCGGTGCCGTGGCCAAGTGTGCTATGGTGTTACCCGGCATCTCCGGCGCCTTCGTGTTGGTCGTCTTTGGGCAGTATCAGTACTCCCTGGCTGCGGTAACGCAGCGGGACATACTGGGGGTGCTGGCGATCATCCTGGGCGCGGTGGCCGGTCTGGTGACCTTTGCCCAGCTGTTGAGCTGGCTGTTCAGAAGGCACCGGGATCTCACCCTTGCCGTCCTCGCTGGCCTGATTCTCTCCTCCCTCCGCCGCATCTGGCCCTGGCAGGAGACCACGCTCAGCGCCGCCGGTGCCGTGCTGCGCCAGACCAACGTGCTGCCCGCGGCGTGGACCGCGGAGGTGGCCCTGGCCCTCATCCTGGCCCTGGGGGGATTCCTCCTGGTCGTCATGTTGGGCTCGCTGGCCCGCTCGGAGGCCCAGCCGCCCCAGCGGGCACAGTAGCCACCGCGATCTCAGCCCACCATCCAGCGACCACGCTCCGATCCCGCACCGGCCGGCCCCAGCCTGAGAGTGCGCTGTCTCCGGACACCTTCTGGGCCGACCGCTAGAGCGCGCTCGCTGCCGTCGCCGTGGTCACGCGTGGCTGGCTCCGGTCGAGCGCCTTGACGGCCCCGCTGCCAGATTGTCCCATTCTCGTCGTTGGGGGACGCGGCCCCTGACAGGACCGCACCGCTGCCAGAAAAAAGTCGTTGATGGACGTCGGTTCGGGCTTGCTGGTATCTCGACCAACGTACCCGTCACCTGGAGCGTGAAGGTGATGAAGCGATGTTCGCGATCCCCTGCAGTTGACAGCACATCGCTTAAGATGTACTATTGCTCTCAACCGTCTTCCGAAGGTGCTAACCAATAGGAGAGACAGATGCCAAGTTGTCACGATATGGAACTCGGACAGATCTACACCTGCGAGGCCTGCGGCCTGGAGCTCAAGGTGGTCCATGAATGCGAACAGCACGGCAGCGATCCGGAGAGCGCGGTCTGCGAGCCCTGTGAGTTCGTCTGCTGCGACGGACCGCTTACACTAAAGGAAGAAGAGGCCTAGACCCACCGTAACCAGTCCGCTGGCTCCACGGGACTCCCGTGCCTGTCTCGGGGGTGAGGATCGGGGCCTAGCGAGGCCGGATCGTTAGGACGGCGCCCGTCCCGAGGGAGGTGAGGCGGGGCAGCTCCATCGCCCCCAGGCGCGTGGCGCATCCACCCCGACCTCGTCCACCCTCCATGGGCCCCGCACGTCGGTCCCGTTAGGCCCGGTGCGACACAACGGAGCGCCTATCCGGCCCGGCCGGCCCGCAGACCCGGTCTGACCTTCGCGCGGGCGGCACGCCCGAGATCCCTGAGTCCGCCGCCGGCCGACGGCAGAGAATCTCGGCGGTCTTCGATCGCCGGGCTCAACCCGGCTGGGCCTGGCCGTCGGCCATTCCGCACTTTCCCTTGACCGGCGTCGGCCCCGCGGACTCACTCCGATCTCTCCCTCTCACGAGCTGGGACGGACCATGGACTCAACTGCCCGCCCGCGGGGCGCGACACCCCGCGGGCAACCGTACCATCTGAACCGGATCACGACAAGAATACCAAGGAGTATCGCGTATGAAGGGGCCCTCAAGAGAGGAATTGCTGACGGCGGCCGAGCCCTTGCTCGAGTTAGCGGTAGCGGAGGACATCGGTCCGGGTGACGTCACCAGTCTCGCCACCCTGGACCCCGGGACGTCGCTGACGGGTTGCATCCGGGCCAAGCAGGCCGGGGTCATCGCCGGCCTGCCCGTCGCCGAGGCGGTCTTCCGAAGGATCAATCCCGACATCGAGTTCACGCCCCTGGTCCACGACGGTCAGGAGGTGGTCGCCGGCGAGACCGTCGCCCGGGTCTCCGGCCCGGCCCCGTCGCTGCTGGCCGCCGAACGGTTGGCCCTGAACTTCCTTCAGCGCATGTCGGGCATCGCCACCACCACCCGCGACTACGTCGACGCCGTCGCCGTCACCCAGGCCGCCATCCTCGACACCCGCAAGACCGTGCCCGGCCATCGGATCCTCGACAAGTACGCCGTCCGCATGGGCGGCGGGGAGAACCACCGTATGGCCCTCTTCGACATGCTGCTGATCAAGGACAACCACATCGTCGGCGCCGGCGGCATCACCCCGGCTGTGACCCGGGCCCGCGCTGCCTACCCCGAGCTGCCCATCGAGGTCGAGGTGGACACCCTCGACCAGCTACGGGAGGCCTTGGAGATCCACCCACCCCTGGACCGCATCATGCTCGACAACATGAGCCTCGCCACCATGCGCCAGGCCGTGCAGATCACGGCCGGGCGTGTCGACCTCGAGGCCTCGGGTAACGTGACCCTCGATACCGTGGCCGACATCGCCGCCACCGGCGTCGACCACATCTCCGTCGGGGCCCTGACGCACTCGGTCCAGGCCCTGGACCTGAACATGGACGTCACCCCCGCGGCCGAGCCCGGCCCCGTGGGGGACCCAACCCGGCGCATCGGGATGGCCCGCGCAGACCTGGGCCAGCGGCTCGTCATCCTGGCCCATCACTACCAGCAGGACGAGATCGTCGAGCACGCCGACTTCCGCGGGGACTCGCTCCAATTGGCGCGCCAGGCCGCCGCCACCGACGCCGAGCTGATCGTCTTCTGCGGCGTCCACTTCATGGCCGAGGGCGCCGCCATCCTGGCGAAGCCGGGACAGCGCGTCCTCATGCCGGACCCCGACGCCGGCTGCTATCT
>SKLM01000425.1 GCA_007123205.1 Thermoflexales bacterium | reverse complement strand
CACACGGATGATGATCTCAACCGCGAACTCCGACCAGTCAGCCCGGTGGCTCTCAAGACCCTTGTGCTCGATCAGATGTGCCCCCTGAATCCCGAGGTACAGGCCGCGAAGCTCGACACCAAGCGACGAGATCCTGGCTTCATTGGATAGGTACGAAGCCGAGTTCCGACACGATCTCCTGCCCCTCGTCCACCATCCAGGCCAGGTAGGCAGCGATAAGGCTCGTCGGTTCCCCGGCAGTGTAGACGTAGAGCGGCCGCGCGATGGGGTAAGACCCATCCACGACCGTCGCCTCGGACGGCAAGACGAATGGGCCTTCCGCACGTCGGGCCACAGCCACGAGCTTCTGTTCGGGCGTCACGTAGCCGAGCCCATCGTACCCGATAGCGTTCGGATTCTCGCTCACCTCCGCCGTGATACCCTCGCTTGAGGGCATCAACAGCGCGTCCGGTGAGAAGAGCAGGTCACTCTCTTCATCCCCCATCCGTATCACCGTGTCCAGGAAGTAGACGTACGTTCCGGAGTTCGACTCACGAGAGAGCAGGACGATCGGCCGTCTCTCCCCTCCAACCTCCTCCCAGTTTCTGATTCTTCCCGTGTAGATGTCGGATATCTGCTGGAACGTTAGACGGTCCACCGGGTTGTCCGGGTGGACAATCACGGCTATCGCATCTCTGGCAACGGTGAACTCGACCGGAGAGATTCCCCGCCTCTCGGCGGCTTCGATCTCCACCGGCTCGATGCCCCGTGAGGCATTCACGATATCGACGGTGCCGTTGATCAACGACGCGATACCCGTGCCGGATCCGCCGCCGGTGACCGAGATGCGCACCTGCGGACGGAGCGCCATATAGGCCTCGGCCCAGGCCAGAGCGAGGTTGACCATCGTGTCGGAGCCTTTGTTCTCAATGATGACGGCCGCGTCGGGTGTAACCGGGACGTCCGGCGGGCGGCGAGCACATCCAGCGTGGAGTACAACCAGGACTAGCACAAAGAAGCCGGCCACTAAGCGCCGGCGTCGCGGTTCAACTGAAGGGCTGTGCTCACACATGCTGGGTCGATGACTCATAAGTCTGGCTTACGCAGGGCAGTGCTACCACACCTGAGGCAATTTGTAGCATGGGGAGGGCCGACTGTCAAGTCATGGCGGTGGCCGGAGCGCGACCCCGAAGGTGACCGACGGCTGGCAGGGTCCGTCACAAGGAGGAGCCACGGCGATGGCTGTTCTGCGACACCCTGAGAGTAGAGGGGACCAAGGTCAGCCATCGGGGATCAAGCCCCCAGCTGGCCGACCTTGGGAGAACCCGTTACAGCGCGAGAACTGCGGCGGTGGCTACCCTCTACGGCCTCGCTGAAACCGGGGGCGAGAGCCGCGCCCGTGACCCGGTGAAGACGAGCCCCCACGACCCGGCGACCGGTCGTCAGCCGATGGTTCCCGGTCGGTCCCCTATGCGTCCATCTCGACCATCTCGCCGGTGACGGTGAAGATGACGCGCTCGCAGATATTGGTGACTCGATCCGCAGCACGCTCCAGGTTGTGCGCCGCCCACAGCAGGTGGTTTGCCCGATCGATACTGCTCGGATCCATCACGATTCCCCCGATCAGCTCCCCGTAGATCTGGTTGTAGAGCGCATCCACCTCATCGTCCCTCTCGGGGAGAGCCTGGGCCAAGTCTGCGTCCCCGCGGACAAAGGCATCCAACGACTCGTGAAGCATGTCTCTGGTTATGGACGCCATCCCGGTAAGCTCGACCAGGGGACCTCTCAAAGCACGACCGTCCAGCATAAGGGTGATCCGGGCGATGCCCTTGGCATAGTCCCCCATCCGCTCCAGCTCCGACGCGATGTCCAGGACAGCTGCGATGATCCGCAGGTCGCGGGCTATGGGCTGCTGCGTCGCGATCAAGGTCAACGCGTCGGCCTCGATCTCAAACCGAGTCTCGTTTATCACTCGATCCTGGGCGATGACGCGTCGCGAACCCTCGATGTCCCTCTCCTTGAGCCCAGTCACCGAAGCCGCAATGGCGTCCTCCACGTGGCTCCCCAGAACCAGTATGGCGTCCTTCAGCCGCTCCAGCTCGCGGTCGAAACTATCACGGAGCCCCACGCCCATCTCCCTTAGCCATCAGTTCGATCCGTCAGGCACCGTAGCACGTCGCCGCGGAGACCATCCCGTACCCGACGGAATACCTCCAGTCGCTCCCCCTTGGTACCAGTCGCCTCAGCGGGGTCGGGATAGCCCATGTGACGGACCTCGCTCGCGCCGGGCCACACCGGACAGTCCTCGGCCGCACCGCCGCAGACGGTGATCACAATGTCCAGATCGATGTCCCGAAACTCATCGACCGATTTGGAGCGCTGCCGGGAGATGTCGATATCCAGCTCGGCCATAGCCTCGATGGCCAGGGGATGGACGTACCCAGACGGCTTCGTCCCCGCGGAAAACGCCTGCCACTGGCCTCCCAGAGAGTGATTCACCAATCCTTCTGCCATCTGACTGCGGCAGGAGTTTCCCGTGCATAGAAACAGCACTTTACCTATCATCCATCCAGTCGCTCCCTACTCTTGCGATCCTCCAGCCAGCGCAGGATATGTCGCTCGATCTCGTCGCGAGCCCTGCGAAACGGCTCCATCCCCTCACCGTCCGAGTCTCCCGGCTTTACGGGGTCCTCGATTGGCCAGTAGTGCCGCTCGCCGAGGCCGGGAAAAGTGGGACATTTCTCCTCGGCCCTCTGACAGAGCGTGATAAGTATGCCGAAGTAGACCCTGTTAAAGAAGACATCGAGACCCTTAGAATAATGACCTTTCAGGTCCAGCCCAACCTCCGCCATGACCTCGTAGACTGCGGGGTGGATAGGACTGGGATCGAAGCCTGCGCTGTAGACCTCGAACTGATCCCCTGCGTAGTGCCGCAGGAACGCCTCCGCTATCTGGCTGCGCGCCCGGTTCTCGCCACATAGAAACAGGACGCGGGGTTTCTTCACTGACACGCCCGCTTTCACCCTCCTCGACTCACCCGAACCGACCCGTGATATACCGCTCCGTGATCTCGTGCTCAGGATTTGTGAAAATGCGGTCCGTGGGCCCGTACTCCACCAGGTAGCCGGCGCGATCTTCCTCATCCATCATGAGGAAGGCCGTGTAGTCGGAGACCCGCGCCGCCTGCTGCATGTTATGCGTGACGATGACAATCGTGTAGCTCTTCTTGAGCTCCTGGATCAACTCCTCGATCTTGAGGGTAGCCACCGGGTCGAGGGCTGAAGCGGGTTCGTCCATAAGGATCACGTCCGGTTCCACCGCCAGGGCGCGGGCGATACACAACCGCTGCTGTTGCCCACCCGACAGCTCGAGCGCCGACTTGGTCAGGCCATCCTTCACCTCGTCCCAGAGCACAGCGGCACGCAGGCTGCGCTCCACCGCTTCGGCCAACTTGGCCCGATCGCGCTCTCCGTGAGCACGGGGGCCGTAGGCGACGTTGTCGAAGACCGACTTGGGAAAGGGGTTCGGCCGCTGGAAGACCATGCCCACGTAGTGGCGCAATTCTACCGGGTCCATTTGGAAGACATCCTGATCCTCAATGTACACACCCCCCTCAACGGCAACGCCGGAGATGAGATCGTTCATCCGGTTGAACGTCCGCAGAAAGGTACTCTTGCCACAGCCAGACGGGCCAATGACAGCCGTGATGCGATTCTCTGGGATCTGGATATCGATGTCCCGCAGCGCCTGGAAGCCACCATAGTACAGGCTGTATCCTCGCGTCTCCAGCTTTGCGTCCTGGAATTCCATCTACTCCCCCCCTAATCGCGCCGCCAGGCGTCGCGAGATCAAATTGATCGAGAGATTGATCAGAATGATGACCAGAATCAACACAGCACTGGTTCCCATGGCCTTGTCGAAGGCCCGTGTCTCCATCGCCAGATAATAGACGTGCAATGCCATAGAGCGCCCCGGGGAGGCGAGATCAAACAGATGGTCGGGAGCACGCACCGTGCCCCCGAGGGTGACGAAGAAGACCGCCGTCTCGCTCACCACCCGCCCAACGCTGAGGACGATTCCCGTCACCACGCCCGGTGCAGCCGATGGGAGCACCACCTTCCAGACCGTCTGCCACTTCGTCGCGCCCAGGGCCAGACTAGCCTCGCGGTGGGAGCGGGGCACGCAGCGGATCGCCTCCTCGCTGGCCCGGATGATGACGGGTAATACCAGGCACGCCCCGGTGACGGCGGCCGAGCGCATAGAGAAACTCCAGCCCAGCGCCCGGGCCGACACAAACAGGGCGTACCCGAACAGACCGAAGACGATGGAGGGCACCCCCGCCAGGATCTCCACGGCGAAGCGAACAACGCCCACCAGAGCCGGGATCAATCCCCTGCTACCCTCCATCTCCTCGGCGTACTCGACCAGGTAGATGGCAGCTAGCACCCCCAGAGGACCGGCGATGACGATGGTCCAGAAGACGAGGTAGACGGTGGATACCACCGTGGTCGACATCCCCCCCACATCGGTGGAGGCCAACCCCCCGGCCGGCGGCGTGGTCAGGAACTCCCAGTCAATGACTCGCGCTCCTTGCACCACCACGTACCCAACGACGGCCAGGAGGATACCAACGGCAGCCAGTCCCGACAGCCACAGCACTCCGAAGGCCAACTGCTGCACAACCTGACGCCGGACGAAGCTGGCCCGGGCCCGCGACATGCCGTGCTCACCAGAGGCAGCCCATCTCACCAGGTGGCCCAGAGTCACCTTCTTCGCTCTCAAGCTGTCCGACACAGTGACCTCCTGGCTCACTCGATCCCTCTCTGTACCAACGCCCGGGCCGCGCCGTTCACCAGAAAAATCAGGGTAAACAGCACGACGCCGGTGGCGAACAGGGCACTTTCGTGCAGACCGGTGGCATAGGTGATCTCGACGGCGATGTTGCCCGTCAGCGTGCGAGCCTGGCTCAGGAACAGGGTCAGGGGGTTGTCGTTCAGTGGCCCCGGCATGCGTATGGAGTTG
>SKLM01000134.1 GCA_007123205.1 Thermoflexales bacterium | reverse complement strand
CGTCATCGCTCACACTCGGTCGGAGGATCTGATCCACTGGGAGGTCCTTCCCCCTGTGACCGAGCCGGGTGACTTCGGTTACAAGGAAGTTCCGCAGCTCGTTGACGTGCACGGACGGTACCACCTGCTGTTTTCTGTACAGAGGGCCATCCACTCGTCTCGCTGGCATCGACGGACGGGGCGAGAGCCGCTCACGGGCGTGCACGACAGAGCCGCTGACGATCCGCTCGGTCCCTTCCCGGTCGCCACCGACCGGACCCTGGTTGGGGATGAGACCGGTTCGCTCTACGCCGCCAAATTAGTGCAGGATCCCCACGGCGAATGGGTGATGCTGGCTGCCCGGATGGTCGTGCCCGACGGCTCGTTTGTTGGTGCTCTCAGCGACCCGATACCTGTGACAGTTAGCGAGACCGGGCTGCTGTCTGCGTCTCAGCCCTGATGCTCCCAGAAGATACGCCTCCATCTGCTCACGGCCCCCTCAACTGAGAGAGCTGCGCCAACGACTCCCCCGGCCCACCGGCGCGGGTTGATGCCCGGCTGTTCCGGGAGACGCCCCAAGCTCGGTGGTCCCGATCTGGCCCAATGACGTAGTCACGCATTCCAACGAAAATCCAACTCTTCCCAACCAATCTCGAACCAAGACCTAACCCACCCCATCGTCTGGAGACCGGTTGCTGTGGTATACTCACAGAGCTTCGACACTGCTAGCGGGATGGAGTAATCTACAGCGAAGCCCCGGGCGAGTCCATTGAACTGTGGTCAAGTCTCGGGCCCGCTAGCGATAGGGGTCGAATCAGGTGGCCTGATCGTTGAGCCTGGCCATACATCCGGCTCGCGTCAAAGCCTTCAATTCCTTGACACGGGCCGACATTCGGGGTATAATGGTAACGCGCGTTACTAAAGCGGATGCTGAGGCGAGAATGCGTGCTTGTGCCTACGTAACTCAACGCCAGGTCGCCGAGGAGGCCGGGGTGTCCCGCACGACGGTTTCTCTGGTGCTGAACGCCGTGCCCGACGCCCACATCAGCCCCCCGACGCGGCAGCGCGTCCTCGATGCGGCCCGCCGTCTCGACTACTATCCCGATGCGGCCGCGCGCCGCCTGGCCAGCGGCAAGACCCGCACCATCGCACTGGTCTGGCACCGCGCCCCCGATCAAACGTATCGCGACGCATTCCTTCCGGGACTACTGGACGGGATCAGCCGTGCCGCCCGCCGCTACGGCTATCACGTTCTGTTCCGGCCCGTCGCGGTCGATGAGCCTAACGGAACCTACGTCGAGCTCGCTCGAGGGCGGCACACCGATGGCCTCGTCCTCTCCGGGCCTCGCTCGGACGACGACCGACTTCACCGTCTGCATGCCCAGGGTTTTCCCCTGGTTCTTCACGGCCGCCTGCAGGACACCGAGATTCCCTCCGTGGATGTGGACAACGTCCGCGGGGCCATGACCGCGGTCAATCACCTGCTGGGGCTTGGTCACCGGCGTATCGGCCTGATCACCAACGCCCCCACCGTCTATGCGGCCAGTCAACAGCGACTGGACGGCTATCGCCGGGCGCTGGAGGAAGCCGACATCGTTTATGACGAGGCCTTGGTGCGCCAGGGGAACTTCGATGAGGAGAGCGGCTACACCGCTGTCATCGACCTGCTGACCCTGAAACACCCACCCACTGCTGTCTTCATCGCCAGCGATATGGTCGCCATCGGCGCCCTTAGGGCGCTTCAGGAGCAGGGCTTCTCCGTGCCCTCGCGCACGGCCGTGGTAGGATTCGACGACATCACAGCAGCACGCTTCATCACGCCCGCACTGACCACGGTTCACGTGCCCACTTTCGGCCTCGGATGGAGCGCAGGGGAGCTTCTCATCCGGATCATCGAGGGGGATCAGCCCCACCAGATTCACGTCGAGCTCGATACGGAGCTGGTGGTGCGTGAGTCCTGCGGGGCAGCTCCCCCGCACCGGCCGGGACCACTACGGGGATGCTATGTTAACGAACGTTGACAAACGGATAGAGATGTGATATCCTTAAATCGGTTTAATTCAACCGGTTGCAACGCTCATCACTGGACTGGGAAGAACAGAATGGCTCCCGATAAGCGCGTGACCATCCGAGACGTTGCCCTTGCGGCCGGCGTATCGCCAGGCACGGTATCCCGGGCCATGAACGACAGCTCGTTGGTCAACGAGGATACCCATAGGCGGATCATGCGGGTCGTCGAGGAGCTCGACTATACGCCCAACGTCGTCGCCCGACGTCTCTCGTTGGGCAAGACCCTGGCTGTGGGCGTCATTGTGCCGTTCTTCACGCGCCCGTCCGTCTCGGAGCGGTTGAATGGAGTCGTGAGCCTGCTCGCGACGAGCCAGTACGACCTCGTCATCCACAATATCGAGGCCCCGGAGCAGCGGGTGACCTGCCTCACGGAGATCCCTTTCAACGAGCAGGCGGACGGGATCCTCAGCATTTCCCTGACGCCCACCGACGCCGAGGCCGAGCGGCTCGCCCAGGCCGGTCTTCCCGTCGTCCTCATCGACGGAGACCATCGGGCCCTGAAGGGCGTCCACCATCAAGTGACCGTCGACGATGTCGCCGGAGGGGAGGCCACCACCCGCTACCTCATCGAGCTGGGGCACACGAAGATCGGGTTTGTCGGCGACTATCACGATAATCCCTTCAACTTCACCTCCAGTCGCGACCGCTACGTGGGCTATCAGCGGGCTCTGTGGGAGGCGGATATCCCGGTCCGGGCCGAATATCTGGAGGAGAATCAGCACGGGCGCCGGCCGGCACGGGAGTCGGCCCGCAACCTGCTGGCCCTGACCGACCGGCCGACGGCGATCTTCGCTGCCAGCGATACCCAGGCTGTGGGCGTCCTCGAGGCAGCGCGGGAGGCTGGGTTGACTGTCCCCGACGATCTCTCCGTCGTCGGATACGATGACGTGGAGATTGCCGACATTCTGGGACTGACGACCCGCCGCCAGCTGCTGTTTGAGTCTGGCCGACGGGGTGTCGAGTTACTGCTTCAGACATTAGAAAACCCTGGGACTGAGCGGGTCTTTGACACGCTGCCGACGGAGCTTATCGTGAGAGAGACAACGGCTCCGCCCCAGGGTTAGGGGGCCGTTGGCTTTGATACCGGAAATGGAAGGAGGTGATAGGCCACGACGATAGGTGCACTAACGTAACGTGAGGTTCAGAATCGAGCTAAGCTATTCGAGCTAATGTAAGGAGGAAGAGAGACATGTTGTCGAAACGATATTTGTTCGCGCTTCTGGGCGTGCTGGTCATCTTCGCTATGGTGCTGGGGGCGTGTGCGCCGCCGGAAGATCCGGTAGATCCCGTAGATCCCGTAGATCCGGTAGATCCTGATGTCGAAGGTACGTTCCTGGAACGGGCGGAGGCCGGCGAGTTCGACGGGACGTCCCTCACCATCATGGGCGCCTTCGTCGGTGGTGACGAGGAAGCCCGCTACACCGCCGTCAACGATCGCTTCACAGAGAGGACGGGCATTCAGGTCCGTTACGAGGGTACCCGCGACTTCGAGGTGTTGATCAACACCCGCGTCGAGGGCGGTGATCCCCCGGACATAGCCCTGGTGCCGCAGCCCGGCATGAAGGACCGCTTTGCGGCGGATGGCGAGCTCGTCCCCCTGCCGGATGACATCGTACAGCGCATCGAGCAGAACTACGCACCGGTATGGCTGGACCTGGGCTCCTACCAGGGGACGCCCTACGGCGTCTTCCACCGCGTCAACGCCAAGAGCTTCGTCTGGTATCCCAGAAAGGCGTTCGAAGCGGCTGGGTATGAGGAGCCGGAGACCTGGGATGAGCTCATCGCCCTGAGCGACCAGATCGTGGCCGACGGAGGCACACCCTGGTGTGTGGGAATGGAGAGCGCCGCGGCCACCGGGTGGGTCGGCACCGATTGGCTGGAGGACACCATGCTCCGCACCGCTGGCCCGGACCTGTACGACCAGTGGGTGGAGGGTGAGCTGCCCTTCGACTCCCCCGAAGTTAGGGAGGCCATGAGCTACATTGAGGAGATCTGGTTCGAGGAAGGCTATGTGCTCGGTGGCACCACGGCCATTCTCACCGAGCACTTCGCCGAGGCGTCGCTGCCTATGTGGAGCGACCCGCCCGGCTGCTACCTCTTCCGCCAGGGCAACTTCGTCATCGGCTTCTGGCCCGAGAGGATCCAGGCTAACCTCGACGAGGAGGTCGGCGTCTTCGGCTTCCCCGAGATCGACCCGGCGTACGGCATCCCGATCCTCGGCGGCGGCGACCAGGTGGTTGTATTCAGGGACCGCCCCGAAGTCATGGCGTACGTCGAGTACCTGACCACGGGCGATTCCGCCGAGCTCTGGGCCAGGGCCGGTGGCGCGCTCTTCCCGCACCAGGATCAGAACCTCGACTGGTATGAGACCGAGATCGAGGCTGCGCTGGTGGACTTGCTCCTCGGTGCCGAGATCTTCGCCTTCGACGCATCGGACTTGATGCCGCCGGAGGTCGGCGCCGGCTCGTTCTGGACCGGCATGGTCGACTGGGTGCGCGGCGAGGATCTGGACCAGGTCTTGCAGGAGATCGACGCCAGTTGGCCGGATTAGGCTAGCTGAACGACTTGCGTGTGGCACGCGCGACGCCTGCCGCGCGCACCGGGCTGGGGACGGAGCAGCTCTTCCGCCCTACGGGGCTGCTCCGCCGCCCCAGCCGACCACCCTATCCTTCAACCAAGGAGGAACACATCGTGTCAGAGAGAATCGAGGCCTATGAGCGTATCCGGGGAAGCGAGTTCCTGGCCTGGATTTACCGCATCGTCCTGTCCGTCGTCGTTCCCCTCATCTTCTTTATTGTGATGCGGGCCGGGTTTCTGTGGCTGCGCGAAGGGGATGCGCATCAAGTGCTCATCGCCGTGGTGGCCATCGTCTGGGGTATCGGGGGCTTTGCCCTCCTGTACGTCATCGCCAACATGCTCGTGGAGCAGTTGCCCGATCAGTGGCGGAGTGCCCTGCTGCCCTTCG
>SKLM01000210.1 GCA_007123205.1 Thermoflexales bacterium | reverse complement strand
GGCTGGCACCTTGTCCCCCGCGCCCAGTACGATGACATCGCCGGGCACGACCTGCCTGGCCGGTATCCGCTCCTCGACACAGCCGCCTACGTCGGGGCAATCGCGGAGCACCGCAGCCTCGGGTGCGGCCTTCGACTGGAGGGCCTGTAGAGCCTCCTCCGCCTGGTACTCCTGGAAGAAGCCGATGAGGGTGTTGACGATGATCACCACCGCGATGACGATGGCGTCGATGGTCTTGCCGGCGACCAGAGAGATGGCGGCTGCCACTAACAGGACGCCGACCAGGGGATTCTTGAGCTGCGACCACAGGATCTCGAGCTTGCTCACTTCCTCGGCACCCTCGATCTCATTCGGGCCGTACTCCTCCAGCCGGTGCTCCGCGTCGGCTGAGGTCAGCCCGGTCCTATCTGAGTTGAGGAGCTGGAACACCTCGTCGGTTTCCAGCGTGTGCCACTCTTGAGCCATGATCTGTTCCCGGTTGACTACGAATGCGTCGCTTCTGTTCTCCCCGGCCGTCTCCCGGCCCCGGCCAGGAGAGCCCGATCAGCAGCCGTGAGCCACTCTCCAGGTCGCAGCGGCTGCATCTGCTGCGTGCATGGGGATGGGATGGGCTGCTACACTATTGACGGTTGTTTGCCTCGTTGCCGTCCAGTCTCCGTCTGTTCAGAGGAACAGTGGTGTGAGTATTAGGTATGCCAACACGAAATAGATCAACAAGCCCGTGATGTCTTTGATGGTGGTGATGATCGGGTCGGCGCCAACGGCAGGATCGACGCTCAGTTTCATCAACGTGTAGGGAATTAGGAACCCCAGCGTCGTTGCCAAGGTTATGGTCAGGCTGAGGGAGAGACCCACCACCAGGCCGAGGGCTGGCACTCCTTGCCAGAGGGCCGCCAACGCGCCGGTGATCACGCCCAGTGCCACGCCGATGGTCACGCCGACGCCCACCTCCCGCAACAGGTGGACCCAGAAACGGCGCAAGTTGATGTGGCCCAACGCCGCGGCTCGAGCGAAGATCGTCGTGGACTGAGTGCCTGCATTGCCCCCCATGTCCATCACGACGGGGATAAAGACCGCCAGCATCGGGATGGCCTCGATGGTCAACTCGAAGGCGTGCACGACTGTCCCGGCCAGGAGTCCGCCGACCATGGTAATCAGAAGGAAGGGGACCCGCAGCGGAAAGATCTCGCGCACCGAGCCGTTGGCGAGGCGGTAGCTCTGGTGCATCGGATCGTCGGCGAAGGGGGTCAGCGCGGCTTTGTCGAAGAAGTCCTCCGTGACCTCCTCCTCCATGATCTCCATCGCGTCGTCGATGGTGATCACGCCGACCAGCCGGTGGCCGTGATCAACCACGGGCAAACTGAGCAAGTCGTGGTGCTGGAGTTTCCGGGCGGCCTCCTCCTGATCGGCGTCCGTTCCGACGACGAGGGCCTCGGTGTCCATCAGGGAGTCGATGGTCTCGTCGCCCTCGGCAAGGATCAGCGAGCGCAGTGCCACCTGTCCCACGAGACGCCTTTCGGCGTCGGTGACGTAGAGGGTGTGGATCGCCTCGCGCTCTCGTCCCACCCGACGGATCTTCTGGAGCGCCTCCTCCACGGTCATGCCCCGGGTCAGACGGATGTACTTGGGCGTCATGATGCGCCCGGCGGTCTCCGGATCGTATCCGAGCAGAAGATTCAACTGGGCACGCTCCGAGGGGGGCAGAGCTTCGACAAGCCGCTTGGTCACGGCGGCGGGCATCTCGTCCAACAAGCGGGCGCGATCGTCCGGGGCCAGAGCGGCGAAGATGGCCGTGGCCTCGTCCCGGGTGAAGGACGAGATGAGGTGCTGGCGCTGCTCCACATCGAGTTGCTCAAAGAGGGCCAGGGCTCGATCTTTCTCCAGCAGGCGGAATATGACCACGCGGTTCTCCGGCAAGAGGCTCTCAGTCAGGGACCGCAGCTCATCCATGTCGGCGTCCCGTAGAGTAGCCTTCAGTGCCTCCACGTTGCCCGTTTCGATGTGCTCGCGGACTGTGGTGTATAGGTCCATTATCAGCCTTCCTTTCGCCATGCGTCAGATCGTCCTCGTGGCCGACCGAGGCCGGAACGTGCGGGTGTTGAACACGATGGACGCTCCGCTTGTCTGCAGGATGTGTCTCGCCGCCGGGGCAGCAGCGGCGCTTCCGTCAGGCCACGATGGCTCGTCTCTAAGCACCTCCGATGATACCACAATCCGTTGGCGGGTGCAACCACCTCAGGCGGAGGAGGGGTGTTGGGGGGGCGGATCCACCAGGGTGGAGCAGGGACGTTGGCAGGTTTGAACGTTCGAACGCAGGAACACTGGAGCTCGGCCCGTGCCGGATGGGCTCTAAGGGCTGAAACTAGGGACGCACGCCCCCGTGAGGACGTGTAGTTCTTGGTAGGACTGCCGCATCTGTCATTCTGCAGAGCGGAGGAAGCGCAGCGGCTGGACCAACGAAGAATCTCGCTAATGTTGATCAAGAACAACTCACGGGTGGCCGCCCCTCGGCCGTGCGGTAAGCGCTGACTGCCGATGTGCGGCTGTGGTACCAGAATCCACCGGGGAAGAAGATCAAGACACGGTGCGCAGCCGGGCGAAAAGCCTGCCCGGAGGGGGCAGGCTTCTCAAACGCTACGGACGCCGGGGCCTGGGTTTCTCTGGCCGACCCGAACCCAGGTTGTTTCCCGATCCGACGTTGACTGGAGTTGGCTCAGGCCTCGGCCTGGAGCGTCCGCCTCAAGTTGGCGAGGCTCTCATTGACGGCCCCTCGCGTGCTGCGCCGCCCGATGAGAGCGTCGGAGATGCGCCTCAACAGACCTCGAGGCTCATACTCCCAGGCGACCCTGACCCGCGTGCCCTCACCGGACCTCGCGAAGCTCCACTCCTCACTTCCTTCGGCGAAGTAGCTGCTGGGAGCGGCGTCCAGTACGACGAGCTTCGAGCGACTGGGGTAGCTGTACGTCACGAACTCCCCCTCCCAGCTGAACACAGGTCCGCCCCTCGGTGAGGGCGTATCGACACGGATCACGGTTCCTGTTCGGATCGGCCTGGGTGTGAGCACCTTCACGCGGGCGACCCGCTCATCCCACTCGGCCCGCCGGTCCATCTCATGGCAGAAGCGAAAGACGCTGCTGGGAGGTCCTGGCACATCGATGCTGCCCTCGATACGTGGCATTGGCGAGTCGTCCTTCGGGGCCCTCCTGCCAGCGGCTAGGCTTCGTTCTCCTCCGGCTGCCAGCGCAAGATCAGATCGCGGGCGGCCCTCACCTCGTCCAGTCGCCGAACGGGGGCCTGCAAGGGGGCATCGTGGAGGATATCGGGATCGTCTCGAGCTTCGGCGACGATCTGGAGCATAGCCTCCGCAAAGGCCTCCAACGTCTCTTTGTTCTCCGTCTCTGTCGGCTCGATCATGAGGGCTTCGTCGACGATCAACGGGAAGTAGACCGTGGGCGGGTGGAAGCCATAGTCCATCAGTCTCTTGGCCACGTCCATCGTACGGACGTCGGCCTCCTGCACGTCCTTGGGTGGGCCCGCCAACACGAACTCATGCATACACACACGGTCGTGCGGGAGGGGATAAGTCCCTTTGAGCAGCTCCTTGAGGTAGTTGGCGTTGAGCACCGCGTATTCCCCCACGCGTCGGAGCCCCTCGGGACCCAGCATCCGGATGTAGGTGTAGGCCTTCACGAACACACCGAAGTGGCCATAGAAGGTCTTGACGCGACCGATGGTGTGCGTCGGCATCCAAAGGGCGTAGAACGGAAGATCCTCCTCTGACCGGTCGGGGTCCACTTTCACGATCGGTCCCGGCAGGAAGTCGGCCAGGGCCGGCGAGGCTCCCACCGGACCCGACCCCGGTCCACCACCCCCGTGAGGTGTGCTGAAGGTCTTGTGCAAGTTGTAGTGAAGCACGTCAAACCCGAGATCGCCGGGGCGCGCGATTCCCAGCAATGGGTTCAGATTGGCGCCATCCCCGTACATCAGGCCGCCATGCTCGTGGACGACGGCACAGATCTCCTCCACCTGTCTCTCGAAAAGCCCCAGCGTGTTCGGGTTGGTCAACATCATACCAACCAGACGTTCATGGTGTTGCTGACAGGCTGCGGTGAGGGCGTCCAGATCGACGCCGCCGTGCTGGTTCGACGGGATCTCGACCACCTCCATGCCACTCATCGAGGTGCTGGCGGGGTTGGTCCCGTGCGCCGAGTCGGGCACGAACATCACGTTGCGTGCCGTATCGCCCCGCTCCTGGTGATAAGCCCTCATCATCAGGACGCCGGCGAGCTCTCCCTGGGCCCCTGCGGCGGGCTGGAGGCTCACGGTGGCGAACCCGCCGATTTCCTCCAGGAAGGCCTGGAGCGTGTGCATCAGGAAGAGCGCGCCCTGCACCGTCTCCTGATCCTGATAGGGATGGAGGTTGGTGAAGCCCGGGAGTCGCGCCATGGCCTCGTTGATCTTGGGATTGTGCTTCATCGTGCAGGATCCGAGGGGATAGAAGCCGGTGTCCACGCCGTAGTTCATCTGGGACAGATGGGTGTAATGGCGCACCAGATCCCCCTCGCTCACCTCCGGCAGCGCCAGGTCGTCCCGCAGGAGCTCCTCTGGCAGTTCAGTCCGCGGAACGTCGAGGTCGGGCAGTGAGGCGGCGCAGCGCCCCGGACGTGAGATCTCGAATATCAGGGGCCTGCTCACGACGTCACCTCCTTCAGAGCACTCACCAGGAGGTCGATCTCCTGGCGCGGGTTCATCTCCGTCACACAGAGAAGCATATGATCCTCAAGCTCGGGGTACTCCTCTCCCAGGTCGTAGCCGCCGATGATGACGTACCCCCGGAGCAACTGTTCGTTGATCTCCGCGACGGGCATAGGGCAGCGGACGACGAACTCCTTGAAGAAAGGCTTGTCTCGGACGACCGAGAAGCCGTCCAACCCGTCAATCTGGGCCGCGGCGTAGTGTGCCTTGTGGTAGCAGAGCTCCGCCACCGTACGCAAGCCACACTTTCCCAAAGCGGCCATGTAGACGGTCGCCGCCAGAGCCATCAGCCCCTGGTTGGTGCAGATATTGGAGATGGCGCGCTCGCGGCGGATATGCTGCTCCCGGGTCGTCAGGGTCATCACAAAGCCCCGCTCGCCGTTGGTATCGACTGTCTGTCCCACCAGACGGCCGGCTATCTTTCGGACGTACTTCTGCCTGGCGGCGAAGAAGCCGAGGTAGGGACCCCCGAAGTTGAGCCCGAGGCCCAAGCCCTGACCCTCACCGGTGACGAGGTCGGCTCCGAACTCCCCGGGCGGTCTGAGGAGCCCGAGGGCGGTGGGATCGGCTACCACCACGAACAGGGCCCCCACGGCCTCCGCTGCCGCGGCAAGGGGGCTCAGGTCCTCGATGCGGCCGAGGAAGTCGGGATACTGGACGATAAGGCAAGCTGTCTCCTCGTCCAGGGCCCCCCGGATGTCTTCCGGTTCGCCTGCCGTGTCCAGGATGGTCATATCGAGACCCTGGGTGTAGGCACGGATCACCTCACGATACTCCGGGTGGACGAAACGGGAGATTACGGCTTTCTTCCGCCGCATGCGATGGACGTTGATGGCCGTGATCACGGCCTCAGCGGTGGAGGTGGCCCCATCGTAATGGGAGGCGTTGGACACGTCCATGCCCGTCAGCTCGCAGATCATCGTCTGATACTCGAAGATGGACTGGAGCGTCCCCTGACTTACCTCCGCCTGATAGGGGGTGTATGAGCTGTAGAACTCGCCGCGGCTGACCAGGGCATCAACGACGGCGGGTACGAAGTGGTGATAGGCACCAGCTCCCAGGAAGCAGGACGCCTCCCCGGCCGTTAGATTGGCCTCGGCCAGAGACTCAAGCTCCCAGCGTGCCCCCATCTCGGACAGGGCCGCCGGGAGATCGAGGTTCGGAAAACGCACCCGCTCGGGAACGTCCTGGAACAGGTCGGCGACGGAACCCACGCCGATCCTCTCGAGCATGGCCTTCCGGTCGGTGTCGCTATGAGGAATGTATGGCATAGATCACCTCTGAAGCCTGAGGCGTGAGACGGGCGATGGAAGACCGCGGCGCGTCACACCTCTCTTCAGGCTTACCCCTCCTCTTCCCCAACAAAGGACTCGTATTCTGCGGCGGTCATCAACTCAGCAAGCTCATCCGGATCCGACGGCTCGATACGGATCATCCAGCCGTCTCCGTATGGGTCCTGGTTGACCAGTTCGGGGGCACTCTCGAGCTCTTCATTGACGGCCGTGATCTCACCGCCGACGGGTGTGTAGAGGTCGGATGCCGCCTTCACCGATTCCACGACGCCGTATGGCTCGCCAGCGTCGAATACGTCCCCCACCATAGGCAGCTCCACGTAGACGACGTCGGACAGGGTCTCCTGAGCGTGGTCCGTTATCCCACAGACCACTTCGTCGTCCACCAAGCGCCCCCACTCGTGGTGCTCAGTGTAGCGTGCTTCGGGATCGAGTTTCATTGTTACACTCCTTGTTGTGAGTAGCAGATGATATGTTGGGCTCTTGTCGCTCCGGAGCGACCTCGCGACCTGTGGCGAGGTGCGCAAGACCTGGGAGACCAACCGGACGGGACTCTCGGCGCTCACTTCTGAGTCGTGTCCCGCTGCGGGCTTTTCTCCCAGCGGGCGGAACGTCGGGCAAGACGGCCGTCGGCCGCTATCTCTGGCCGGCAGGTTCTTCTCATCGCCGGGCCGCGGCCCGAGTGGGCGGTATAGGACTCGAACCTATGACCTCCTCCTTGTAAGGGAGGCGCTCTGACCAGCTGAGCTAACCGCCCCGAGAGCGCTGTGCCGCGACCATTATACAGGGAAACCGGTCTTCGTCAACGCTAAAGGCGAGGTAGGACGATGGACTGCTGCCGCTGGTATTTCCCCTTCTTGTCCGCGTAGGAGTTCTCGCATTCTTCATCGCCCTCGAAGAAGAGTACCTGAGCGATCCCTTCGTCCGCGTAGATCTTGGCCGGCAGAGGAGTGGTGTTGCTGATCTCGAGGGTGACGTAGCCCTCCCACTCCGGCTCGAAGGGGGTGACGTTGACGATGATGCCGCAGCGAGCGTAGGAACTCTTCCCGACGCAGATCGTCAACACGCTCCTTGGTACTCGGAAGTACTCAACGGTGCGGCTCAGGGCGAAGGAGTTGGGGGGAATCAGACAGACATCGCCACGATAATCGACGAACGAATCGGCGTCGAAGTCCTTGGGATCGACCACAATCGACTTGTTCGACTTCAGCTCCGCCAGGGCGCGGGAGGCCGCATTTCGACGATAGGTCAGGTAGGGCAGAACCTGGGACAGCACGCACTGGACATCGGCGGCCTTGGTGACCACGAGCCGACAGCGTCCGTCACCGGTTTCCTGGAGATGGCCGGTGCCGATAATGACCTGGAGACCCTCCATAAGGTCCCGATCGCCCTCGCCGAAATCGAGAGCCAGGCACGCTTTTCCGCTGTCGTGGGCAGCCTGATAACCGATACCGCCCTCGGCATCGAGAAGGCCGGCTACGTATGCGGACCGCACGTCGGAGAGCCTGGCGGCTGTGATCTCCGGTTGGAAAATCTTAAACTCGTCGGCGACGCGGATATCGTAGCCGTAGGAGGACAACCCGTATGAGATGACACCGTCCCGCACCTGGCCGTCCACGAAGGGCTCGACCATGGCGTGCTCGAGGGCCATCTTGCGAATCCAGTGATCAGGTTTGAGTCCCATACTGACTGGCTCCTGGTTTGCTAACTAGTGGCGGCTCTACATCTGCTCCGGTGCGGTGACGCCGAGGAGGCCGAGGGCCTGGGCCAGCGTCATACGAGCGGCTCGCACCAGCATCAGGCGGGCACGCGTTCGCTCTGCGTCCTCCTCCGCCACGACGCGGCAGTCCCGGTAGAAGGCGTGGAACTGCGCGGCGAGCTCCTGGGCGTAGAACGTGAGACGGTGGGGCGCCCGTTGCTCCGCTGCGTGCGCCACGATCTCGGGGAGCTCCAGCATCTTGCGGATCAGGGCTTGTTCGCTCTCGTGGGTAAGCAGCGACACGTCGCCCTCGTCGTCGGGGTCCCATCCCTGCTCGGCGGCGTAGCGAAGAATGCTGCAGATGCGGGCGTGGGCGTACTGCACGTAGTAGACCGGGTTTTTCTCGGATTGCTCGACGGCCAGGTCGAGATCGAAGTCGATGGTGGCGTCGACGGTGCGAGTGAGGAGCAAAAACCGGATCGGGTCCGGACCCACCTCGTCGATCATCTCCCGCAGCGTCACGAACTCGCCGGCGCGCTTCGACATGCGCACGTCCTGAGCACCGCGTTTCAGGTTGACCATCTGATAGATGATGATCTCGACCCGGTCCGGATCGAGTCCCAATGCCTTGGCCACAGCCCTGACCCGGGGCACGTCGCCGTGGTGGTCCGCCCCCCAGACGTATATGGCCCGGTCAAATCCCCGCTCTACGAGCTTGTTCCAGACGTAGGCGACGTCGGAGCCGAGATAGGTGGGGCGCTCAGCGGGATCGGGGATGACCTGCGGGGAGCGAACGAGGACCGCGTCTTCCTCCAGATCCGGCGATGTGAACCAGACGGCTCCCTCTCGCTCGGTGATGAAGCCGTTCTCTCGCAGCCTCTGGAGCAGGCGGTCGAAGAGACCCGACTCGTAAAGGGTTCTCTCGTGGAACCAGGTGTCGAAGGTCACCCGGAGGGCGGCCAGATCCGCCTCAGCCTGATCGAGGACGCGCTCGATGCCCAGCTCGCCCAGGGCTTGGATCGCTTCCGGGCGGTCGCTCTCCAGATACTTGCGGCCCAGTTGACGGGCCAACTCCGCGGCCATATCGACCACGTACCCACCGAGGTAGCCGTCCGCGGGGAAGGGCTCGTCCTCGCCCAGGGCCTGGGCGTAGCGGGCGTAGAGACTCTCGCCAAACTTCCGTACCTGGGAGCCGGCGTCATTGACGTAGTACTCGCGCTCGACCAGAAATCCGGCCGCCTCGAGCACGCTGGCCAGCACGTCACCGATGACGGCATTGCGCGTGGAACCGACGGTGATCGGACCGGTCGGATTGGCACTGACGAACTCGACCTGCACGCGGTTTCCGCTGCCGAGATTGATGTGGCCCCACTTGTGACCGCCCTCGAGGATGTGCCGGGTCTGGCGCGCTACCCACGACGAGTCGAGCGTCACGTTGATGTAACCGGGCCCGGCCACGTCGACCCCCCCTACGAAGGTGGCCGTGGGCAGATGGTCGACGACACGGGTGGCGATGGCCCGCGGTGCCATCCTGGCATCCTCGGTTAGCTGCAGGCAGACGGGCGTGGCGTAATCCCCGTGGGCTACCTGGCGCGGGCGCTCGACGCCGATGTGGGGTAGCGGGAAGGGTGGTAGGGCCTCCGCCTCCTGGGCGAGCCGTATGCCGTCCTGGATGAAAGATGCGACCTGGTCGCGGATCAGTTCTGTCACGCTGTGTTTATCCCCCCTCACGGCCCGGCAACGCCGGGCTGGGCCTCTCCTCCTTGGGGTGAGGGATGAGCAGAAGATCCTGTCCTTCCGCCCGTCACCCGTCCCCTATCCACAGGGGAGAGGGATGAGTTGCGACCCGCTCAGGATGTGCGAAGAGCGAGGATACGCGGTCTGGAGAGCCCGTTGGATGGTGTCAGCGTCGCCCATGGCTCGGACGACGTGGACGGCCTGACTCATCGCGGCGGCTTCTAGCCTCTCTGAGATGGTCTCGCCGCAGCAGCACGGGCTCGCCGGGCCTGCTGATCCTTCCGCAGGTGACACTGCTTGTACTTCTTGCCACTCCCACACCAACAAGGATCGTTTCGACCGAGATCGGCGTCGGGACGCACGTCAGCGGTCTGATCCACGGCTCCCGGCATGCCGGCTGCCTGCCTCCGGGCCCCTGTCGCCTGCGCTGTGGCCGAGGTGGAGATGCGTGGACGGCCGACCCGCAAGCGGCGCGGTTCCGCAGGCGCGGTGGGCTGTTTCGGCAGTAGATAGACCGAGCGCGCTACGCGCTCCTCGATGCCGGCCAGCAGATTCTGGTACATCTCGTGCGCCTCGGTGCGATATGCTACCAGGGGGTTCTGCTGTCCGAAGGCCCGCAGTCCGATGCCCTCACGCAAGTCGCCCAGATCCGTTAGGTGGCGGACCCAGAGACTGTCCACTGCCTGAAGCACGAGTTGGCGATCCCGGAAGACGCCATAAGCATCCACGAACGCCTGCTGGATGACGGTCTGCATCTCCTCCGGAAGCTGGTAGATCGGCTGAGCGGCCTGATCGGCGGTCGGTTCCTCTTCCAGGAGCTCCATCACCGCTCGATGGACCCGGCGCTGGGCGGAGTCAGCGCTCTCTGCCAGGCTCTGGAGAGAGAGGTTCTCCCGCACGGCAAGCTTGTACACCTCCAAACCGACGGTGCGGTTGACCTCATCGTACGCCTGCGCCGCGAAGTCGGCCAACTGCTCCTCGATCTCAGTGGGCGAGAGCCCGTCCCACTGTTGGTAGTCGCGGCCTGGGGGAATCGGCAGGAAGGTGCGGAGCTCCGCGTGAAGGCCCCGGAGGTCCCACTCCTCCGGGTAGGGGCCCGGCGTATGGGCCTCTATGGTTCGGCTGATCTCATCCCGCACCATACGGAGCACCTGGTCGCGCAGGTCGTCGGCCTCCAGTATCTGGCGGCGCTGATCGTAGATGACCGTGCGTTGCTTGTTGACCACGTCATCGTACTCCAGCACGTGCTTCCGGATGTCGAAGTTGTACCCCTCCACCCGTTCCTGGGCCGATTCAATGGACTTGTCGAGCCAGGCGTGCTCCAGGGGCACGTCCTCCTCCACCCCCAGCCGGTCCATCATCGACTTCACCCGCTCGCCGCCGAAGCGCCGCATCAGCTCGTCCTCCAGGGAGATGTAGAACCGGGATGAGCCAGGATCCCCCTGACGGCCCGACCGACCACGGAGCTGGTTGTCGATACGCCGGGCCTCGTGCCGTTCTGTACCCAGAACGTGGAGCCCACCCAGAGCCAGGACACGCTCACGATCGGCGGCACAATTTGCGACCGCCTCCGCCAGGATGTCCAACCACGGCCCAGGATGACTCGCGGCGGCATCCTGACCATGGCGCAGCAACTCCAGGGCGTGGTTCCAGGCGGCCTGATCGATCTCCGTTAGATCATATCCTTCCTTGCGCAGGCGCTGGCGAGCAACTCCCTCGGCGTCTCCGCCGAGTTTGATGTCGACGCCACGACCGGCCATATTGGTTGCGATGGTGACTGCGCCCGGCTGTCCGGCCTGAGCGATGATCACCGCCTCCTGCTCGTGGTGCTTGGCGTTGAGCACCTGATGGGGCACGCCGCGGCGCTTGAGCAGACGCGAGAGCCGCTCCGAGGTCTCGATGGCCACCGTGCCGACGAGGACCGGCCGACCGGCCTCGGATAGACAGGCAATCTCATCGACCACGGCGCGGTACTTCGCCCGCTCGTCGCCGTGGATCACGTCCCGCAGGTCGAGCCGTTTGAAGAAGCGCCGGCCCTGGCCGTCCACCGGCTCGTAGGTGGTGACCTTCGTCTGCTGGCGCCCGTTCAAAACCCCGGCGAACGTCAACTCGTCGAGCTCGTCCACCCGGCGCTCACGGGCCTCCAGGTCGCCGTACGTCGCTCGATAGGCGACGTTGGTGGGCAGTACGACGACGTCCACATCGTAGATCTTCTGGAACTCCTCCTCCTCCGTCTTCGCCGTGCCTGTCATACCGGCCAATTTCTCGTACATACGGAAGTAATTCTGGAAAGTGATGGTGGCGTAGGTCAGGCTCTCGCGCTGTACAGGCACGCCCTCCTTCGCCTCGATGGCCTGGTGCAGGCCCTCAGAGAAGCGCCGTCCGTACATCAGCCGGCCGGTGAAGTCATCGACGATGATGACCTCGCCGTTCTGGACGATGTAGTCCTTGTCGCGCTTATAGACGACGTGGGCCCGCAGGGCGTTGTCGAGGTAGGGCAGCATGTGAGCATGCTCGGGGTCGTAGATAGACTCTCCCGGGTCCACCATGGGAACCATAGCTTCGACCTTCTCCACACCGCGCTCCGTCAGGGTGACGTTCTTGGTCTTCTCCTCCAGAGCGTAGTCGCCGTCGGGCTCCTCGTCCTCGACGCTCTGGGGGCTGCTGGGGGCCAGTTGGCGCACAACCTGGGCGAAGCTTCGATAGAGGTGGGAGGGCTCTTCCGCCGGCCCGGAGATAATAAGCGGCGTGCGGGCCTCATCGATCAGGATGTTGTCGACCTCGTCGATAATCGCGTAGGCGAAGCCGCGCTGCACGCACCGGCCCAGGTCCTGAGCCATGTTGTCGCGCAGGTAGTCGAACCCGAACTCGTTGTTGGTCCCGTAGGTGATGTCGGCCCGGTAGGCCTCCTGACGCGTCACCGGGCGTAGGCTCAGGAACCGATCGTCGTCCGATGGGTACTTGGGGTCATAGAGAAACGACCCCTTCTCTTGATCGACCGCCGCCGACTGGATCACGCCCACGGAGATTCCGAGGGCGCGGTAAAGGGGTCCCATCCACTGCACGCCCACCTTAGATAGATAGTCGTTGGGCGTCACGAGATGAGCACCCCGGCCTTCGAGGGCGTTCAGATAGAGGGGAGCGGTGGCGGCGAGGGTCTTCCCCTCACCGGTTCTCATCTCAGCGATCTTGCCCTCGTGGAGGACGATGCCGCCGATGAGCTGCACGTCGAAATGCCGCATGCCGAGGGTACGCTTCGCTGCCTCCCGGACGGCGGCGAAGGCCTCCGGCAGCAGATCATCGAGCGTCTCACCGTTCTGGAGGCGCTCCTGGAATTCGTCCGTCTTACCGCGCAACTCATCCGCACTGAGAGCCTCAAACTCAGGCTCCAGCACGCTGATGCGCTCGACGACCTTCTGCATCCGGGCTATCTTCTGCTGGTCGGACTCGCCGATCAGCTTGCTGATCACACCGCGAAACAACATAGAGTCGACCTACTCCCTACTGCCAACCTCGAGACTGGACCACCGACCGCTCATTATACCCATTGATGGCGTAGTCGCAAGCCTACCGGCGAGCCGGGTACTGTTCCGGGGGTCTGGAGGCGCCCGTCCTGGGGTCAGGGATCCGTCGGTTGTCTCGGGAGGAGTGACCTCCGGGCAGACGGGGAAGATTGCCCGATTCTATGGCTGGCATACGGATACGGCAGTAGCGCCGGGCTGGCAGTTGATTGGTCCAGCCGTGCCGTGCTATAGTGTCTTCGCGAATGAGAGGAGAAGAGCGCCTGTCCTGGTGATCTCCGGTTCGTGGCACCCCCGAGCATTCCTGGCGGCTCAGATCGGCGAGAGCTTGAAACGCGAGGTGATCTCCATGCCGGACGTGCATGGAGCCCTGAAGCTGATCGACCTGACAGGGGTGGTTCCCCTGGCGATGGTGGTTGACACGGCCGGAGGGGTGCGCCCCCACGACGTGACGCGCCTTCTGGAAGCCAAGCTCCGGACGGCGCTGGTATTGGTGGTGAGCCGCTGGCAAGATCAAGCGCGCGACGCAATCAGCGATCGGTGCGCTGCGTACCTGGTGCGGCCCGTGCGTATCGGGGGGATCGCAGATGCGGTCGGCCGGGTACTGGAGGAAGGGAACGACTGGGTGGCAGCGGTTGGTTCCTCCCCGTACCGGTGAAGGGTGCGGCTGGCTACCCGGCCCGGAAGGACGCCTGGCCGACTCCCCCGCTGGGGCCGCATCCCGGGTCAGTCGGTCTCGAGCCTGAGCTTGGTGCGGCCGATGGCGATGATGTCCCCGGCGCTCACGATGGTGGGGTCCTCGACAGGCTCACCGTTCAGCCGGGTTCCGTTGCGGCTATTTCGATCCTCCAACCACCACTGGCCCTCTCGCCAGGAGAGCAAGGCGTGTTGGGAGGAGGCGAAGGTGTCTGAGATGACTACCGTGTTCCGCGGCGAGCGCCCGATGGTAGTGAGCGTCTCGAGGGGGAAGATGGTGTCCAGGGCGTGCGTGTCAGCCTCTCCCGGTGGTACCTCCATGATCACAAGCCGGCCTCTCTGGCGCACTCGCTGTCTTCTCCTGGGCTGTTCCCGAAGGTCCCGCCAGAGCATCAGGAGCACGGCGCCCAGGAACATATAGAGGAGACCGGCCAGTACCAGGCGCAGGACGAGCAGTAGAATGTCCATCCAGCCCCGCTCAGTCAGCCATCCAGGTCGGACCGCTTAAGCAGCGGCGTGTCGTCCTCAGCCGGTAGGGGGATCGGTGTTGGGGGATCCTCCCCGTAGACGACCTCGACCCCCGCGAAGGAGATGACGTCGCCCGAGTGGAGGACGCACTCCTCGACCGGGTAGTCGTTGATGCGGGTGCCGCCCGAGCTGCCCAGGTCGACCAGAATGTAGTGACCGTACCGGTGGCGCAACTGGGCGTGATGGCGGGACACCCGAGGGTCGTCGATGATCACGTCGTTGCTCAGGGCCCTACCGATCGAGACGCGAGGCTCCGTTAAGGTGATGTGCCGCTGGCCCTCCAGGATGAGAAACGGCCGCCCCTTCGGGCCCTCGGATAGGCCTGCCTCGTGCTCCAGGTCCCTGGCCGCCTCCATCTGCCGTGTCTGGGCCATCTGATCCTTCTCACCCGGTTCCTGCCGGGCATCGACCCGGATCGCCCGCGGGGCGATGTCGTCATCGGGTCGCAGGTGGACGACCGGGCGGCATTGAAGAGCCATGTCGGCTTCGGAAACGAGGGCGGATATCTGCTGAGCCAGGGCGTCCTCGACGCGAGTCTCCCCCTCCCCCTGGGGGATCTCCGTCAGCGCCTGATAATCGTCGGGATGCATGTAGACCCAGTAGTGCGTGGGAGCCTGGGGCGCCCCTCCATCGGATGACAGCTGATGCTCTTCGATGGCCCGTTCCAGGTGCGCGGCGACCTTGGTCGGCGACAGACGGTCGCCAAACAGACGGATGAACGTTCCCTCCACGACATGTTCGGCCAGCTCCTCGAACTGATCGATCTTGTTCATGCCGGAGATTATAGTGCTGCTGGGCCAATTGGCAAATGGATGGGAGGGGGGCGGGGTCGCTTAGGAGCCCGGGTCGCGGTACCAGGCCACCGTCCGCCGCAACCCCTCCCGGAATCCGACCCGCGGTCGGTAGCCCAGAGCTGTGGAAGCCGCGCTGACGTGGGCCACTGAATGGCGGACCTCGCCGGCCCGCTGGGGCGCGTGGTCGGGGGCGATGCGCGTGCCCAGGATGTCGTTGAGGGCGTTGAGAAGGTCCAGTAGGGAGTGGCGCCGACCGGAGGCGACGTTGAGGACGCGGCCCCCTGCGGCGGGGGCGGTGCAGGCCAGCAGGCTGGCCGCGACAACGTCCGAGACATAGACGAAGTCACGGGACTGCTGACCGTCGCCGTATATCGTCGGCGGGCGGCCGTTGAGCATCGCTGTCACGAAGCTGGGGATGACCGCGGCGTATTGGGAGGCCGGATCCTGACGCGGTCCGAATACGTTGAAGTAGCGGAGGCTGACCGTATCCAGGGGAAAGGTGTCTGCGAAGGCCCGGCAGGCATACTCGGCAGCCAGCTTCGAGGCTGCGTAGGGCGACCGGGGGGCGGGGAGCATCTCCTCGCGCTTGGGCAGGACGGGGCTGTCCCCGTAGACGGCGCAGGACGAGGCGAGGACGAGCCGCTCGACCCCGGCCTCTCGGGCCGCGATGAGCAGGGTCACCGTCCCTGTGGCGTTGACCGCGTGGGCGGTCAGGGGATCCGCGATGGAGCCCGGCACCGAGGGCAGAGCGCCCAGGTGGAGCACGTAGCGGATCCCTTCCACGGCACGGTGCACGGCGGTTAGGTCCCGCAAGTCGCCCTCGACGAGGTCGATCTGGGCCAGGAACGGCCCGATGTTGGCCCGGCGACCGGTGCTGAAGTTGTCGAGGACGCGGACGTCGGCACCGCGCTCCAGCAGCTCCGCGACCAGGTTGGAGCCGATGAAGCCGGCGCCGCCGGTGACCAGATAGGTTGGCATCGGTTGGACTCTCCTTGTTGGGGGCATTCTATGTGGGAAGCTGGGTTTGGGCAAGGGCGGACGCGGGGTCGGGTTGAAGGTTGCGGGTTACACGTTGAAGGTTGCAGGTTACAGGTTGAAGGTTGGGATGATCTCTCCTTGTCATCCTGAGGAGCGGAGGAAGAAGCGCAGCGGCTGAAGCACAGCGGCCGGAGCGACGAAGAATCTAGTGCACGTGGGCCAAGGACAAATCCCAAGCAGGCGCCCTTCGACTGCCCAGAAAGCTCTGATTACCGATCCGGGGGTGTACTGATTAGGGCGATGAAGGGTCACCGTGCTCGATGCGTCGGAGAAACTCAGCCACATCGCGTTCCAGGATGGGCCGAAGCCGCCGGGCTTTGTCGAGGTTGATCCAAAGCTGGTCGTAGTCGATGGGTGCGGCGTAGGCGTGCCGGAAGAAATGAAGGAAGCTGCGCAGGCCGTTCAGCAGCACGTAGCTCTCTTGAGACAGCAGGGCAGGGCGCACGCCTGCGATCTCATGGCTCGTTCGGCGCAGCAACTGGATGGGCCAGTGGGGCGTGTCGTGGATGCGGTTCTCGAAATAGCCGGCGATGATCCTGAGC
>SKLM01000001.1 GCA_007123205.1 Thermoflexales bacterium | reverse complement strand
GTATGCTGAGATCGGACGCCAGCAGTTCAAGCTCGCCGTCATCGGCTGCCACCTGCTGTTTCAGATGAACGGGGTAACGTTCAACGTCCCGGTTCTTCCTGAGCCAGCGGGTGGTAACAGTGAGATAGTCCCGGCCGGGGATCAGGTCAATGTAGTAGACGGCTGCTCGCCCGAGGATGTTGCTGATGGGACTGCGGTAGAGGATATCGAACAGAGGCGGCCCCTTCTCCTCGATCGACATAAAGAGCCTGCGGAAGGGCGACTTCTGGGCCTTCGCCGTCGACTTGCCCAGTTCACGTAAGACGGCGAAGTTACTCCCGACCCACCCATGGGCAGTGTCGACACACGGCATGTTCAGGAAACTGACGTCAGGCAGACTGCTGTGTGCCCGACCATCTACGAACTTGCCGTCCTTGCGCTTCCGAGGGATGCCGTCGAGATCCCGGACCCGGGCGCGGTAACGATAATCGATATGCGTGTGTCCCGTGATGTGGCCAACGACAGGGTACTCTCTAAAGAGGCGAAAGAACTTCTTCGTGATGCTGGTCCACATTCCGGTGTCGTTGAAGCTCCACTGATCGGATAGGGCCGTGGTGCTGCGCAATAGGGTGTGATTCAGCACGAATATATTGTGGTCCGAGCTGTAGTGCTTGAGGATGCTCTCCAGGAACTGGAACCGCTTAGCAGGTACGGTAGAGGTCAGACGAGTTGGGTTCCCTTCTGGGTTGTGCTCCTCGGAGATGAGGACAAAGATGGTGTTACCGACACGCAGAGCTTGGGTGTCCGTCACACGGCCTAGGACGCTGAAATACTCCTCCCCGTAGTTGTGGGTGGCGAAGACAGTGTAGTCGCGGTCGTGGTTGCCGAAGAGATCTAGGATTGGCGCGTCGATACTGTCCACCCAGCGCTTGTAACCCCGCCAGTCATCCGGCGCGCTCTCCGCGGTCAAGTCGCCCAGGCCGAAAACGTAGTCCGGCGCGATATCGTTGAGAGCCTCGCGGGCCTTGCGCGGCACCACTCTGCTGGGCGCCCCGAAGTCGGTCTGGGAGTGCAGTTCGTCCCCACGGATATGAAGATCGGCGAAAAAGGCGATTCTTGTTGGTTTCATGACCAAGATTATAGCGACGCTGGCCCAATCTGCAAGGCAATGTGCTCCTATCGCGTGCCCCGAAGGGTGGCCAAGACGCGCCAGTGAGCAGGGCACAGAACACGGCGCTTGACCACGGGTGCAAAGGTGCTGGTGCCGGTCCTGCCGTCCCGTGGAGGAAAAACGTGCTCCGGCCCCTGGGGGCTTTCTCACAAGGTCGCAATCCAGCCGACGTTACGAGGAGTCAAAGGGATGGGCAGGGTCCAACAGGAAAGGGCTCCCGGGACGAGCTCAGGCTTGTGGTGAGGCCCCGCGCAAGGCGAACACCAGTTGATCTGCCTGCCCGAATGGCAGGCTCGACAAGACGAGGGATTACGGCAGGGTTCTTACGCCGAACTGAGGGGCCCAGAGCGTGGGGCAAGCCAACCGGCGCGACATCAAAAACATCGAGTGTCCGAGACGTTATGGGACACTTGCTGGGGCCTGGGGGCCCACACTCGACCCCGCCCCAGGAGCAGGCTTCGCCTTCCTTTGCATTCTGGTGGAGAAAGCTTAAAATCGCGGTTCCTGAGTAGCTTACCCGCAAGGTTTTGGCACGTCTCACGTCATGAGTGGCAGGAGTGAACGGCAAGGTGAGAGATGAAGAGGCCCTCCTGGAACGGGCTAAGGCCTACGATGAAAAGGCGCTGGCCGAGCTGTACGATCACTATGCCCCGCTCATCTACGGCTACATCTACCGGCGAGTCGGCGAGAGTATGCTTGCGGAGAATTTGGTCGGAGAAGTGTTTGTGAGGGTCCTGAACGCGATTCAGTCGGAGCGTGCTTGGCGGTCCTCGTTTACAGGGTGGCTGTACCGGATCGCCCATAATCTGATCGTCGATCATCACCGCAGCCAGCCGGCCGGGGGCATGGTGCCTCTCGAAGGGCAGGCGTTGGCAGCCGAGGGTAATCCGGCCGATACTCTAGGCGACAAGCTCTCCCGGGAGGGGCTGATGTCAGCCGTGAAGCAGCTGACAGAGCTCCAACAACAGGTATTGGTGCTGCGCTTCGGAGAGGGCCTCACCGCCCCCGAGACGGCAGCCGTCATTGAAAAGAGTGTGAGTGCGGTGGAGGCCTTGCAGCATCGTGGCTTGGTGTCGCTGCGGCGGCTGCTGGAGGAAGGAGAGTGATCTATGGGCAAGAGCGAGACGTTTGATCAGATCCTGGAACGCTGTCTGCAGGAGATGGAGCAGACCGGAGATGCCGAGGCCGTGCTGCGACGGTATCCAGAGCATGCCCAGAGGCTGCAGCCGCTGCTGAGGGTTGCTTCAGTCATCAGGACGCAGTACGCTCGGGTTCCAGAGCCACGGGGCGAGTTATTGGAGGGTCGGGCCCGCCTAATCGAACAGGCGCGGGACGCCCGGCATAGGGTTGCACAGCCACACACCGCAGGCCGCGTGTCACATAGGAGAGTGAGAACGAGGCTGAGACTTGCGCCTGCGCTGGTAAGTGTAACCTTGGTGCTGGTTGTGGCGCTGGTCGGGATGGTCGGGGTCGCTCGGGCCTCGGACACCGCGGCGCCCGGAGACTGGCTGTACGGACCGAAGCGCGCAGGGGAGCAGCTCCAGGTCATCTGGTTCCGGCTGATAGACGATGCGGAGGCGCTGGCTCAGCTCGACCTGGAGCTGGCGGAAAGGCGTGTGGCGGAGGTGCAGGAGCTGGTCCGCAGACAGGACTGGGAGCGCCTCCAGGTAGCCCTGGGCGCATACGTAGAGGCAGTCGGTCTACTGGCGGGGCGGCCCGAGGATCTGGATTCCCCGGGGGATGCCGCTCGAGCGGCGGCGACCGCTGGACTGCTGGCCCGGCACGAGCATCAGCTGAGCTACGCTTTCCCAGTGGCGGAGAGCGAGCTGGATGAGGGCGAGGACGAGCCCCGCGACGACCCAGATGGCTGGTGGACGAGGGAGATGACACACCCGGTGGCATCTTCGCTGGCGGCTACCTATAACATCAGCTACACAACTGTCGTGAGTTGGTTCGTCCAAGGGTACGGGTTCGGGGAGATCATGCTGGCCATCGGGACAGGCGAGAAGCTCGATCAGGAGACCCTGGCTGCGCTAGACTGGTGCGAGGGCGCTGAGAACCTTGCTGCGGTGGCCGAGTGCGTGCTGCACATGAAAACGGCGCTTGGGGGCTGGGGAGAGGTCTGGCTTGCACTGGGCCTGATCGGACCGCGCGAAGTCGTGGGTCCGCCTGAGCAAGCGGGTCCGCCCGAGCACGCGGGGCAACCCGATGGCGTGGGTCCCCCCGACGATGTTGGGCCACCGGATCATGCCGGTCCACCCGATCACGCTGGGCCTCCAGATCACGCAGGTCCTCCGGATGACGTGGGGCCACCCGAGGATGTAGGGCCGCCGGAGCAAGCCGGTCCGCCCGAGCACGCGGGGCCACCGGATGGCACGGGCCCCCCCGACGAAGCCGGGCCGCCGGATCATGCTGGCCCACCCGATCACGTGGGGCCTCCAGATCACGCGGGGCCCCCAGATGATCCGGGTCCTCCGGATGACGTCGGGCCACCCGATGGTGCGGGGGCGCCGGGAGGTGGTCGCCCGTAGGGCTAGGCTGAGATACCGATAGCTAGCCGAGTGATCAGTCAGCGCGACCGCTGGATATAGCGGTCGGCGAGACAGCAAGAGGCCCAATCAGGTCAGCTGACAGGGCGAAGAAGCTGTACCAGAAGGCCCGGCGGCGATCCCCCGGGCCTTCGCCCGTGAACGATCTGCGGCACCGATCCCCTGTTCATCCATGATCGACGCAGCGTCCGGCAACCGTTCGCCGCGCCGGCTGATCGGGAGGTCGGTTTTCAGGGTGCCCGGCCACAGATCGGCGCGGATCCGCCCCTTCTGGGACGGTTAGGAGAGGCCCGTTGGAGAAGTGACCGGCTCGCGGATCGGCCGATCAACCGTCGGCGGCTGGAATGTGCTCCCAGGCGCTTCCGTTGGGGCGCAGCCGCCACACCCCGCCGTCAAGGGCGCGGACGTAGAGATCCCGGTACCGGACGTGAGAGGTGCGCTGTGTGGCGATCTGATAGCCCTGCTCGGGTGCAAGGGCCCAGCCGAGCCGCTCCCGGACGGTGGGGTGCTGACGCCACACGAGTCCGAAGCCCCGGACGGGCTGGTATAGCCCCGGTGGTGGCTCCAGGGCGGGGTCGGAAGCGGGCTCGCCTTCCTCCCACCTATCCTCCGTCATGTGCCACTGGGGTTGGAGATCGTCGTCGTAGAGCACATAAATCAGGCCTTCAGCGCGGCTCCACACCATCGTCCCACCCTCGAAGGGCTGCTCTGCGCCATCAGAGACAACGGCCGCGTTGGCCGCGCAGATGTCGGGGGCTGGCTGGAAGAACCACTCATCCGGGCAGCGGAGCGCGATCTGCAGCGACTGTTGTGCCACCACACCCGAGTCATCAGCGCCGAAGAGGTACAGGGCGAACGTGTCGTGGTTCCGTCGCTCTGGGGGGATGGTGACCCGAAGCGAACCGGTTGACCCAATCTGCCAGTGGGGCCCTGTGAGTTGGCCGGTGGGCCAGATATGGTAGATGGTGCCGCTGTCTGCGCCGCTCCAGCGCCAGGTGAGCGTGATCGTCTCACCGGGGTCGGCAACTTCCACGTTCGCGGTGAAGAGGTGGATGGTGGGCTTGGGCGTGGCAGTGGGGGGTGGGCGAGACGCCGTGGGGGACGAGACGGTAGGCGGCTGAGCCGTGGCTGTAGCTGAAGGCGACGGCGGTGTGGCTGATGGCGGCTCCGTCGATGTAGCGGTGGCTGCAACAGGTTGGATGGTGGCTGTCGGTGGGGTCACCAGGGCAACGGGCATGGTCGGGGTACTGGCAGGCACGCCTGCACAGGCAGCTAGGGCGAGCAAACCGATAGACGCGAGGAGCAGAGGCCAGGAACACTCGAATCTGGGGCCCGACAGACACCGTCTACCCG
>SKLM01000372.1 GCA_007123205.1 Thermoflexales bacterium | reverse complement strand
GCGCCAGCCTCGGCGAGCTTGGCGTCAATGGCCCGGAGCATCCACGGCACGTCGCCCTTGTGTTCCTCGTCGACTTCGATGCCCAGGGCGGCGGGGAGTGCGTGATACGGGGATGGGCAGCACTGCACGGGGAAGATGCCGCCATAGTCAACAGCCTGGCGGATGAGCTGCTCCTGCATGGCGCAGTTCGTCCCGAATACCGCAGTCTGCGGCCCGTACTGTTCGATCTTGCGGGGCACGTCCTCCATGATGAACTGCTGCGTACCCGGCACACCTGCATCGCCGGTGGGATCGGGTGCATCCTCATCCACGAAGAGCATACCCAGCTCCTCGGCCCGGTCCTTCATGAGCTGGCGGCGTTGGGCCAGAAACTCAATGGACATGTGTCGTGGGAATGAGTAGTGGACCAGCACCTCGGCGCCCATTGCGTGGGCGTGCTCGGCGATCTGGTCACCGCGACCCAGGTCATCGGTGTTGAGGACGATGTCACCCTTCTGCGCGATGATGTCCGGGTCCTCCTGAGGCGACCCCAATATGATGAGGATATCGGGGCGAATCTCCCGCACCTTGTCGACAGCTGCCACAGCGCCAGGAACGGCTTGCACCATGATGATGGCCTGGACATCCGGGTCCGAGGCCATCTCCAGCATGTTTGTGACGGTGGTTTCCTGCTCCTGCATGAAGCGATCGGGATAGGTGGTGTGCAAGATGCGGTCGGCGCCGTACCGACGCTGCATCTCCTCCGCCATGCGGAACTCCTCTTCGTTTTGGGTCACGGTGCTGGACATAATGCCGATCTTCCAGTCTCCGTCGGACTCGGCCGCCTGTCCGCAGCCTACCAGACTGAGCACCGCAACGACCACCAGCAGAACTAGCGACGTCTTCCTGAACACGTGTTCCTCCTATATGGTTAACTAAGCGAAGCAGAACTACAGTCCTGAGCAGCACCGGGATGGATTGTCGAGTGAGCACCTCCTAGGCTACACCCCCGCCAACCGTGGCGGCGTCGCACGAACTGAGAGACCACGTGGCCAAACTAAGCGTCTGGCGAAGCCCCAGAGCTCACTTGCCGGGAACAAGCAGCGAATCATATCCTCGTTCCACCCAATGTCAAACCGCTCCGAGGTCGCGAAGCGGCCATCATGGCTGTCTCAAGCTTACCGGTGTCTGCTCGTCGTGCCCTCGAGATGGGGAGAGCCAATACCACCGATGATTCCTATCCTGCGAGAGACCCGTCCACGAGGCGGTTACCTCCACCTGTCGGAAAAGGACGGGACCGCGGATTGGGCCAGGGGCCAACGGCCCCGACTCACGGGCTGACCATCCCAATCCGTGTCGGTCTACTGTGGGAGAAGAGAGGTACGCCTCTCTTACGACGATCCGTAGTCGTAGAATCCCCTCCCCGTCTTGCGACCCAGATGCCCCGCGGCCACCATACGCTTCAGCAGGGGGCACGGCCGGTACTTGTCGTCGCCCAACCCTTCGTGGAGGACCTCCATCACACTCAACAGTATGTCGAGCCCGATGAGATCGGCCAGCGCCAGCGGCCCCATCGGATGGTTCATCCCCAGTTTCATCACCGTGTCGATAGCCTCTCTGGTGCCGACGCCCTCCATAAGCGCGTAGACCGCCTCGTTGAGCATAGGACAGAGGATGCGATTGGATATGAAGCCTGGATAGTCCTCAGCCTCGACCGCTGTCTTCCCCAGGTCCTCTGCCAGCGCCAGCGCGAGCTCCGTGGTCTCGTCGGATGTATCGAGACCACGGATGATCTCGACAAGCTTCATCAGGGGCACGGGGTTCATGAAATGCATCCCGATCACCTGAGTGGGGCGCTTCGTGGCCGCTCCTAGCTTGGTGAGAGAGATCGACGACGTGTTGCTGGCCAGGATGACGTCCGGTCGGGTCAACTCGTCGAGTTGCGTGAAGATGCCGGTCTTCACCGCCAAATCCTCCACCACCGCTTCCACGACAAAGTCGGCACCGGTAGCCGCCTCCAGCTCGGTGGAGGTGCTGACGTTGCCCAGTCCGGCTTGCCGCTCTTCGTCGCTCAGGCGCCCCTTGCTGTGGAGCTTCTCAACGGATCTTTCGATCGCCTGGAGCCCCCGAGCCAACTGGTCGGGGTCGATGTCGATCAGGACAACCTGATAGCCGGCGACGGCACAGACCTGAGCGATGCCGTGGCCCATGGTGCCGGCACCGACCACGCCGATTCGTTCGATATCCATATGGGAGTCCTCCTCACTCCAACTCAACGGCCATGGCCACGGCGCCGCCGCCACCGAGACAGAGGGTGGTGAGGCCTTTCTGGAGGCCCCGCTGCCGCAAGGCGTGGATCAGCGTCACCAGAACCCGAGTCCCGGAGCATCCGATGGGATGGCCGAGGGCGATGGCTCCGCCGTTCACGTTGACTTTCTCCTCCGGCAGACCCAGCTCGCGAGTGTTCGCCACCGTCTGGGCGGCAAATGCCTCGTTGACCTCAAACAAATCGTAGTCATCGATCGTCGTATCGGTCCGAGCGAGCAGCTTTCGCACGGCGTAGACGGGGGCGGTGAAAAGCTTGAGGGGTTCAACGGCGGCTTGAGCATAGGCGCTGATTCTCGCCAACGGTTCGATGCCCATGTCCTCGGCCCTGCTGCGCCGCATCACGACGGTAGCGGCGGCCCCGTCCGTGATGCCCGGCGAGTTTCCGGCCGTCACGATCCCCTCCGGGGAGAAGACAGGCCGCAAGCGGCCCAGCGCTTCGAGAGAGGTATCCCGGCGCGGGCACTCGTCCGTCTTGAACGCGATGGGGTCGCCTTTCCGCTGGGGTACCTCAACCGGCACGATCTCATCGGCGAAGCGGTCTTGATCGATGGCCTCAATCGCATTCATGTGGCTGCGGTAGGCGTAACGATCCAGTTCCTCCCGCGTCAGGTCGTACTCCCGGGCGATCCACTCGGCGGAGTTCCCCATGTGGTGGTCCTCGAAGGCGCACCACAGGCCGTCGTGGACCATGCCGTCGACCAGAGTCCCGTCGCCCAGCCGATACCCGAACCGGGCATTCTTCAGCAGGTAGGGACAGTTGTTCATGCTCTCCATGCCCCCGGCGATGAAGACGTCACCGTCACCCGCGGCGATCATGGCGGCAGCCAGCATCACGCCCTTGAGCCCGGATCCGCAGACCTTGTTGATGGTCGTGGCCCCGACGGAGGGGGTGATGCCTGCCTTGATGCTCGCCTGCCGGGCGGGGGCCTGGCCCTGGCCGGCCTGAACTACGTTTCCCATCAGTACCTCTTCGACGGAGGCACCATCGACGCCGGCCCGCTCCACGGCGGCGCGAACGGCCACAGCTCCCAGATCGGAAGCTGAAAGAGGTGTCAGAGTGCCCTGGAACTTGCCGATCGGCGTGCGGACGGCGGATACGATGACAGCGTCGTTCGGTTTCCTCTCCGATGCGTTCGACATGTCGATCCTCTCCTTTGCCTGTCTCTGTTTATGCGGACCGGCTTGGGCCGCACGGTTTAGCGCTCATCCCTCTGGTCGAACAGCGGCCGCAGCTGGTTGTAGGTTTCGTCCATCCATTCTGGTATGACGCGGGTCTTGCCAACGGTGGTCATATAGTTGGTGTCGCCAGCCCATCGGGGCACGATGTGGATGTGGAGGTGATCCTCGATGCCGGCCCCCGCCGTTGCACCGATGTTGGCACCCACATTGAAACCCTCCGGTTGGTATGCCTGTCGGAGGATGCCCAGGCTTAGCTTGACGAGCGCCACGAGTTCGGCCGAGGTACCTGCGTCGAGGTCCTCCAGCGACGCCACATGGGCGTACGGAGCGACCATCAGGTGTCCGTTGTTGTAGGGGAAGCGGTTGAGCAGCACGTAGCACTGATCGCCCCGATGGACGATCAGTGCTTCCTCATCAGGTTCATCAGGCTTTACGCAGAACAGGCAGCCACTGGGCAATGGTCTTCTTCCCTGCAGGTACGGCAGACGCCACGGGGTCCACAGGTGATCCATGATGCCTGGATTGTATATCAGGGCTCCGATCGGCGCAATTCTTGTGAGCGGGGGCTGGCACCTCTCCCCTGATGACCAGATCCACTCAAGGAACGGGGTAGGGATGGGTCTGGACCAGCGGACGCGTCGACGGTCCCGAACCGTCGTACCAGGCCCACCTCACCGCTGAGCCCTGGTGATATCCCCGGTAAACAGCCGCCGCAGCGTGCCATCAGCCGTCCGGAGCAGCAGGGCGCCATTCTCGTCGACGCCTTCGGCCACGCCATCCAGGATCCCATCAGCCGTGTTTACCTGGATACGCCGTCCGAGCGTCGCTAACCGTGCTGACCACTCCCCCTGCGGGTTCTGCCCGCGGGCAAGTTGTCGGTACCTGGCCTCCACGCTCTCGAGAAGGGCAGCGAGCAGGCGTGACCGGTCAACACATCTGCCGGTCTCAGCCAGAATGCTCGTCGCGTTCGGATCCAGATCGGGCAAGACCGCCGCGGGGACGTTCACGTTGATGCCGATACCCACCACGACATAGTCGAGCTGGGTGCCAGTCATCCCCGTCTCGGTCAACACACCGGCCAGCTTCAGCCACCTGTGGTCGGAACCGCATCCTCTATCCGACGTGACGATGAGGTCGTTAGGCCACTTGACGGCGACACACAACTCGGCAACCTGCTCGACGGCGTCGGCGGCTGCCAGAGAACAGAGCATCGTGAGGCGCTGAGCCTGCTGGGGCAGGAGATCAGGCCGAAAGAGGAGCGAACAGAGGATGCACGTCCCGGGAGGGGCGAGCCAGCGTCGATCCATGCGCCCGCGGCCTGCGGTCTGGTGCTCGGCGACCACCACGGTACCCTCTGGACGACCCCGAGAAGCGAGGTCCTTTGCGATGTCGTTCGTTGAGCCCACTTGCGGAAGACGGATGACCTGGCGCCAGAGCTGAGACTCTCCCACCAGCTCGTCGACGCAGTCTGGACGCTCACTGTCCGTTCGATCCACCTCAGCACCCGGTGGGGAAACCATTCTGTCGCAACCTCGGTGCGTGTCGAAACATGCTCATCCCCATCCTGGGGGTTGCCTATGCGACTCCGACGACCATCGCGTCCTGCCCTCTTCTGGTAG
>SKLM01000402.1 GCA_007123205.1 Thermoflexales bacterium | reverse complement strand
TCTCACTGGTGGGCCGTGGATATCTGTATGCCACTCCGGCTATCCTGGACATGGACGAGCACCTCGCGGCTGTGGTCGGCGACATCGTGACTCGCTACGCGGTCGACGGCATCCACCTGGACTACGTCCGATATCCGGGCCGGGACTACTCGTACGACCCGACGACGGAGGCGGCCTTAGCACAAGGCCATGTGTCTCGGGCTGACTGGCAGCGGCAGCGAGTGACCGAGCTCGTGAGTCGCGTCTACGGGGAAGCCGCAGCGTCCCGGCCGGGATTGATGCTCTCAGCGTCGGTGTGGCCGGTGTACAAGGATCATTGGGGGTGGGGGTTCAGCCAGGGCTACAGTGACTTCTACCAGGATTCTCAGGGTTGGATGAAGGCGGGTGTCATCGACGCCATCCTTCCGATGATCTATCCCGTAGATGTCATCGCAAGCCCGAACACGTTCACAGCGGACCAGTTTGCTCTGCTGGTCGGCGATTTCCTGGTCAACAGCGGCGGTCGCCACGTGTTCCCGGGTATCAGCGCCCAGTACGACAACTTCGACGAGATCGCCCACCGCATCGGTCTCGCCCGGCAACTGGGTGCACCAGGGCACGCGATCTTCTCTGCACGCCTGGTAAGCGGCAACTACTGGTGCGCGGACCGCTATCCTTGCCACGATCCCTACTGGCACCACTTCGCCGCCGGCCCCTATGCAACGGAGGCGAGGGTTCCTCCGCTGTCGTGGCGCCCGTGACCGGTCAGTGACAGATCGGGCGATCCGACTCGGGGCGAGGGGATCACCCGCAGGGCTCAGCGGGGAACCCGGCAGCGAAGATGAGCGCAGAGACTGTACGCACGCGGACTATAGACTACCCGGAAGGAGGATGGGGCCGGGTTCTGTAGTTGAGCCCCCCTAACGGCCTGGCACCGCGGGGCTGGGCCTCTCGCTACTGCGACGTCGCGTTCGCACTGTGAGGGTCTAGCCGGCAGCGAGGATGGGCCAAGGATGCTGTACGCATGCGCACTGTACGCGGCATGGAAGGAGCACGGGGCCGGGTTCTGTGGTTGAGCCCCCCTCACGGCCCGGCACCGCCGCGCTGGCCCCCTCCCCCCTGGGGGAGAGGGATTTCGTCGGCTGGCACCCCTCGGTCGGCGGGTTTCCACCGGGCGCGCTGAATCCGGTGGAGCCCTATCCTCGACGCACTCACTTGATGCCCGGCGACCGCTGCAGAGCAGATGCGCGGCTCAGTCACTCTTCTGCAGAAGACTGAGGCCCCGGGGATCGAGCGAGAGGGTCAGGGTCTCGCCAACGGGCGGGACGTCGACCTGAGGGAAGAAGTTGAAGGTCAACTCCAGCCCATTTCGGTGCCGGACATCCAGCTGATAGTAACCGCCGCGGAAGGAACGGGCGACCACGATGAGCTCAACCCGATTCGGGCCCTGATCCTCCAGCCGGGCGGCCTCCGGCCTGATGAGCAACTGGTTCCCGGCGGGCCGGGTGTCGCCGTCGGCTATCTCGAGTCTGCCGAGCGGCGTCTCGACCTCCCCAGATCCCACGACGCGGGCATCGATCAGGTTGGTCAGCCCCAGAAACCGAGCTACCCACGTGGATGCTGGACGGCGATAGAGCTCCTCCGGCATCCCGATCTGGACCACCTCCCCCGCCCGCATCAGCACCACACGGTCGGCGATGGCGAAGGCCTCCTCCTGGTCGTGGGTGACGGTGATGACTGTGACCCCAGCCTGGTGGAGGATCTGGGGCAGCTCGTGCATCAGCCGCTCGCGCAGAGCCCGATCGAGGGCGCCCAGGGGCTCGTCGAGCATGAGCAGGCGGGGCTGGGGGGCCAGGCTGCGGGCCAGGGCCACCCTCTGTCGTTCTCCGCCCGATAGCTGGCTCACGTCCCGTCCCTCGAAGCCCTGCATGCCCACCAGGGACAGGGATTCAAGGACCCTCTCCCTGATCAGCCCCCGGTCCAGTCCCTTCATCCGCAACCCGAAGGCCACGTTGTCCTTGACGTCCTTGTGAGGGAAGAGAGCGTACTCCTGAAACATCAGTCCAAAGCCACGGCGGTGGGGAGGGAGATCGGTGATATCTCTGCCGTCGACCAGGACGCGCCCGCTGTCCGCCGACTCCAGGCCAGCGATAAGCCGGAGGAGTGTCGTCTTGCCGCAGCCCGAAGGGCCGAGGAGCCCCACGATCTCACCTTTCTCGACGGTGAAGCTGACATCGGTGAGCGTCCAGCCGTCGGGATAGGACTTATGGATCCGGTCAAGCTGAAGGATGGCCATCTGATCACACCCTGAAATTGACGATGGGAGCCACGCGATAGAGCCCGCTACACGGCTTCGTCCGATACGGTTCGTTGCGGATCGCGCCACCGACGCCAGCAGTGTGCACGGCGATGCCCTGAGAGCGAGTCGAACTCCTCTGAGACGGGCATGCAGAGGCAGTCTCGCGGGTCTCCAGCCGTTCCATCGCGCCCCGCACTCTAGAACTCGCCTACCCCGCGCACACGGAACCGTTCGATCACCAAGAAGCCCAGGGTGCACACGAACATCAGAAGGGTGGACATGGCCAGGGCCTGGCCGTAATTGACCACCCCGGGGCGACCCAGAAAGCGAAAGATGGCGATGGGCATGGTTGGGCGATCCGGGCGGGCGATCAAGCTCGTGGCACCAAACTCGCCCATCGAGACGGTGAAGGCGAATACCGCCCCCACCAGAAGCCCGCGGGCCACCATAGGAAGATCCACCTCGCGCCATACCTGCCAGGGAGAAGCGCCCATGACGGCCGCGGTCTCCCGGAGCTGAGGCTGGATGGAGCGTATCGCCGGCAGCACGCTCCGCACCACGAAGGGAAGCGCGACGAGGGTATGCGCCAGAATCACCAACAACCCTGAGGCCCGCAGATCCAGGGGAGGCCGATCCAGAGCGACGATATAGCCCAATCCGAGGGTGACCGCCGACGTTCCAAGGGGTAGCATGAGGATGGGATCGAGGATCCGCGGTGCCCAGGCGAGAATCCGTCGGGCCGCAGCCTGAGACGCAGCCGTCGGGGCCCGGGGGCTGGCAGCTCGACGGCTGAGGACGGAGGCCGCCGATACGCCCAGGAGAACCGACAATGTGACAGTCGCCACTGCGAAGCTTACGGAGTTGCGCACGGCCTCCACAGGCGGCACGTAGAATGCTGAGCCGCGGGGATCCTGGAACAGAGCACGATAGAACCTGAGGGACAGCGGCCCCCCCAGAGTGAGCGACCGCTCCATCAGGGCCAGGAGGGGGGTGAGCAGCAGGACGAGCATCAGGGCGAGGTTACCTACGATAAACGCCTTCTCCTGCCAGCGCTGGGGCCGCCGCTGGGTGGCCCGGCGGGACCGCAACTCCATAGGGATCGTCGTGGAGGCCTGAAGCCGGGTGTAGACGATCATCAGAGCAAGCGTAAACAGGATCTGAATCACCGAGAGCGCCGCGGCCACGGGTAAGTTCAGGAAGTGCACAGTCTGGCGGTAGATCGCCACCTCCAGGGTGGCGAAACGCGGCCCTCCCAGCACGAGAATGACGCCGAAGCTGGTGAAGTTGAAGACAAAGACCAGGGTGGCCGCGGCCGCGATAGCCGGTGCCAGCAGCGGCAGGGTCACTTCCCTGAACGCCCGCCGGCGGCTGCTCCCGAGCATGCGAGCGGCTTCCTCCAGTTGGGGGCTGAGATTCGACCAGAACGTCCCAACGATACGCAAGACCAGGGTGTAGTTGTAGAAGACGTGCGCCAGGATGATGATGCCTACCGTATGCTGAAGCTGGAGCGGCGGTCGCGGGAGCCCCAGGATCCGCATCAAGGCGATGTTGAACCCGCCGTTGGGGCCCAAGAGCGCCGTGAAGGCGAGCGAGACGACCATAGTGGGCAGGACAAAGGGCACCGTGGTCAGCGCGTGGATGAGGGTCTTGCCGGGAAATCGGTACCGGGCGAAGACGTACGCACCCGGAAGGGCGAGCAGGACGGTCAGGAGCGTGGAAAGCGTCGCCTGCCAGACCGTGAACCAGAGCGTCCTCAGATAGCGAGGAGAGCGGAAGAGCTCGCCTAGAGGCTCCAGGCTGAACCTGCCCTCGGGAGCGAACGACAACTCCAGAATAGACCCGAGCGGGTAGAAGTAGAAGAGCACCAAGAACGCCAGGAGAAGGCCGTAGATGATAAGACGGCCCAGGCCGGGCAGGTGCGGATGGGCGCTTCCGCTCTCACTCCCATATCTGCGCATGGTCACAGGGCCCTATTCGAGCACGGTCTCCGTCCAGGCATCGATCCAGGGCCGGCGGTTGGCCTCGATGGTCGTGTATTCGACGGTGACGGGACTCTCCGGGACAACGGCGAACTCCGCGAAGACCGGAGGCAACTCAGCTTTCTCGTTAGCGGGGAAGACGAACATATGGAGCGGGATGTCCTCCTGGAACGTCACGCTCAGCATAAAGTCGATCCACTCCCGGGCGAGGTCAGCGTTCTCCGCGCCGACGAGGACTCCGACAAACTCGACTTGGCGGAAGCAGCTACCGTCGCCAACTACGACACCGGTCGGTGCTTGGTCGAAGGGCTCATCGGAGAAGTGGACCTCCACCGGTGGGCTGCTGGCGTAGCTCACCACGATGGGGCGTGTGCCGGTCCGGCCGGAGCCATAGGTGAAGTGCTCGTAGTAGGCCTCGGACCACCCCTCGGTTACCAACACACCGTTGTCTCGAAGGTCGGCCCAGTAGTCAAGCCAGGTGTAACTGCCGGTCTCGCCAAAATGGCCGATGGTAGCGAGCATGAAAGCCAACCCCGGCGAGGATGTCGCGGGGCTCTGGACCACCGTCAGGTCTTGGTACTCGGGCCTCGTCAGGTCCTGAAGCGTGGTCGGCGGGGCCAATCCCTCGGACTCGAACCACGCCCGGTCGTAGTTGAGACAGACGTCCCCGTAATCGACGGGTAGTACACGGTGTTGGTGGTCCAGCTGGAGGTGCTCAGGTATGGCATCCAGCATCGGTGACTGATAAGGCTCGAAGATGCCGGCGTCCAGAGCCCGTCCGAGGAGTGTATTATCGACGCCGTAGAGCACGTCGGCCAGGGGGTTGTCCTTGGTCAGGATGGCCTGGTTCACGACAACACCGGCGTCGCCGGC